>JAOZOL010000331.1 GCA_029933295.1 Desulfobacterales bacterium
ACGCTCCTATTGGTTATTTGTCAATAAGTGATGTGGGTATTGCCATCAATCAAGGATATATAGCTTTACTGAAGGGTGCATATTTATCCAATGAATTCATGTTCTTTTGGTTGAAAACATTCATGCGTTTAGTGACTAATGCTGCAAATGGATCAACATTTTTAGAAATTAGCAAATTAGCATTTCGCAATATTGATTGTGTGATTCCAAGTAAAGTCATAATAGAAAAATTTGATAACATCGTTGAGCCAATATTTCAAAAAATCATAAACAATACGGCCCAAATCCAAACCCTATCCAAAGCCCGCGACACCCTGCTTCCCAAACTCATGAGCGGTGCAATTAGAGTCACAGGGTTTGAGAGATAAACCAGAGAACTCAACTTTTTGACTTAAGTTGACTTGACTTGTTGAAATTTTAAGCTTTTTAAAACTGTTCCCGCAAAGACGCAAAGGCGCCAAGAAAACCGCAAAATATCGATTCGGCTTGAACCCTTTGCGCCTTTGCGTCTTGGCGGGAGGCTTAAAATCGGTGGATTTCAATAAAAACACAACTTAGAGAAGTTGAATAGAGAATAAAGATTTGCCAATGAGTCATTTAACCGAAGATGCCATCGAGCAAAACCTGATTGAACTGCTGCAAAAGCAGGGCTACGCCTATTGCCATGGCAATGAGCTTGAGCGTTTGCTCGATGCTGTGGTGCTGGAGGATGCTTTCAAATCAGCGCTGAAACGTCTCAACCCGAATCTGCCGGAATCCGCTCGGGTCGAAGCTTTTCAGCAGGTGCTGCATCTGGGTGCCAGCGACATCATGACCAACAATGAAAAATTCCACCAGATGTTGACCGATGGCGTGACGGTGGAGTATTTCAAACAGGGGGAAACGGTTGGTCTGCAAGTTAAATTGATCGATTTTGCCAATCCTGAAAACAATGATTTTCTGGTGGTCAATCAATTTGTTATCAAGGAAAATAATCAATCTAAACGCCTGGATGTGGTGCTGTTTGTCAATGGTTTGCCGCTGGTTATGGTTGAGCTGAAAAGTGCCGTCAGTGAAAAAGCGACGCTGGAGCGGGCTTATACGCAAATTCAGAACTATAAAACTGCCGTCCCTTCTATCTTTTTCTATAACGCCCTCTGTGTCATCTCTGACGGGGTGGATGCCCGAACTTCCAGTCTGTCCGCGCCGTTTTCCCGTTATCTGGCGTGGAAATCACCGGAGAAAAAAGAGAACGGCATCCTGCCGGAGCTGCAAATTCTGACGGAGCGGATGCTGAATCGAGCGGTTTTGTTAAAGCTGATTCGCTTTAATACGGTCTTTGAAGCAGAGGAGGTCAAAGACGATAAAACCGGCCTGTTGTCTCTGGTAAAAGTCAAAAAGATTGCGGCTTATCATCAATATTATCTGGTGGGAAAAGCGGTGCAGTCAACTCTTAGGGCCATGAAAAGAGCGGTTGGTAAAACTGTGGAAGATCCCGAAAATTATGGTTTGCCTTCGGTTAAAGATCAGCCGGTGGGGGATCGTAAAATCGGGGTGGCCTGGCATACGCAGGGGAGCGGAAAATCGCTGTCGATGGTCTTTTATGCCGGGCAGTTGGTAGTGGAACCGGCCATGCAGAATCCGACGCTGGTGATCTTGACCGATAGAAATGATCTCGATGATCAGCTGTTTGCCACGTTTGCCAATTGTGCTTCGCTGCTGCGGCAGCAGCCGGTTCAGGCGACAAGTCGGGAGAACTTGCAGGAGCTGCTTAAGGTGACCGGCGGCGGGATTGTTTTTACGACGATTCAGAAGTTCTATCCCGAAGAGGGCCTCAGCTATTTTGCCACATTGTCTGAGCGTTCCAATATTGTCGTGGTTGCCGATGAAGCCCACCGCAGTCAATACGGCTTTAGCGGCCGGGTCGATAAGGACGGCAATATTAAATACGGCAATGCCAAGCATTTACGGGATGCTCTGCCGAATGCCTCTTTTATCGGTTTTACCGGAACTCCGATTGAGCGGGAAGATCGGGATACGCAGCAGGTATTCGGCAGCTATATCGATATTTATGATATCGCCCAGGCGGTAGCCGATGGCGCGACCGTGCCGCTGAGTTATGAAAGCCGGCTGGTTAAAATTAAATTTAACCGGGAAGCCGGCGAAAAAATCGATAAACTGGTCGCTGAAATTCCCGGTGCCACCCCAGAGCAGCTGGAAAAATCCAAAAAGAAAAATGCTCAGATCAATGCGGTGGTTGGTCATCCCGACCGTTTGCAGGATATTGCCGGCGATATTGTCAGCCATTTTGAGGCCCGGCAGGCGGTTTTTGAAGGTAAGGGGATGATTGTCTGTATGACCCGGCAGATTGCCGTGGATTTGTATAGTCAGATTATTGCTCTGCGGCCGCAGTGGCACAGTGATGATTTGGGTAAAGGGGCTATTAAAGTGGTGATGACCAGTGCCAGCGATGATCCCGCCGGTTTTCAACCCCATCATACCAATAAAAAAGATCGCCAGTTTCTGGCGGCAAGGCTTAAGGATAGTTTCGATGAGTTGAAACTGGTGCTGGTCCAGTCGATGTGGTTGACCGGGTTTGATGCGCCGCCTTTACATACGCTCTATATCGACAAAAAAATGCAGGGTGCGGCCCTGATGCAGGCCATAGCCCGGGTTAATCGGGTTTATAAAGATAAGCCGGGCGGGTTGATTGTCGACTATATCGGCATCGGGCAGGATTTACGCTCAGCCATGCGCGATTATACCGAAAGCGGCGGTCAGGGTGAGGTTGCCCCGGACTTGCAGGAAATTATCAGTGCCATGAATGCCAAATTCGAGGTGGTTCGGCAGATGTTTCACGGTTTTGACTATAAGTCCTGGTTTGCTGCGGAAACCGGCCAAAAACTCAAAATATTGCTGGCGGTGCAGAATTTTATTCTGAAAGATGAAAAGCTGAAAGACCGCTTTTTAACCGCAGTTACTTCCCTTTCCAAATTGTATGTCATGGCGGTGCCCAGTTTTGCATCGGAACAGATCAAAGATGAAGTCGCATTTTTTCAGGCGATTAAATCGAGAATCAACAAGTTTACGCCCAGCGGCGGCAAAACCGATTTTCAGGTCGATACCGCGATCCGGCAGATTGTGGATGATGCTCTGAGCAGTGACGGGGTTGTCGATATTTTTGCCGCAGCGGGCGTTGAGCAGCCCACCCTTAATATCTTGTCTGAGGAGTTCCTGCTTGAAGTTGAAAATATGGAGCATCAAAATATTGCTTTTGAGCTGCTCAAGAAACTTTTGAATGAAGAGGTGCAGATCAGGAAGAAGAAAAACCAGGTATTGGGCAAAAA
>JAOZOL010000332.1 GCA_029933295.1 Desulfobacterales bacterium
CTATGATCCTCCTGAGTTGACTTCAGAATTTAATTTTACTCTGACCCTGTTTTTCTGCTATTTTTCGTGGGGAGATGTGGAAAATCCCCGAGGCGGGGTACGGGGAGTTATCCTGGCAAAGCAGTGCTATTGACTATGGCGATACTTCGATTTCTGCGATGGAACTTCTGCCATTACCAGATTTTTCGAGTAATAACGACCTGTTCATCTGATAAAGCAGGAATTGTGGACCCTGGTTAGTTGCGATTCTCTCCGCTTTCAGAAAAAACCTCTCACCGCGACAACTGGGTGGCAGATGGGAAGGCAAAGTGAAAATTTCCCCTGACTTTTATCAGACATATTAAGAAAGAAGCACAAATGTATGACAAATCGATTGACAAGTATATGTAAACAGATATACAATAAGTGCATATAAATAAATATATAAAAGCAATTTTCTCTTTAAGGAGATGATCATGGGTACAATAAAAAAACTTTTCGCTCTTGATGAAGGCATTGCCAGAGAATTGGATATTGTTGCCAAAGCCATAAATAAAACTCAAAAAGAAGTGGTTGAAACGGCACTAGATTTCTATTTTGACCATACCGATGGAATTGTTGCCGACAAAATAACTGAAGAAATCAAAAACGGCAAAACAAAGGTCTATGACAGTAATGAAGTATACGATAATCTGGGCATAGACCTGTGAAGGTTAAATATGCAACTCAGGCTGTCAATGATCTCCGAAACTTCAATAATGCCGATCGTACCCTGATAGTAAAAAAAATTCATTACCTCGCAGATAACTTTGAACTACTCAAACAGTCTAAAAAAGTGCGCGAACTGAAAGGAACCAAGTTCCCCGGTCAATACCGGTACACTATAGCTCGAAGAATAAGAGCTATTTTCCGCATTGAAGACAATGCTATTGTCTTACTGATCTTGCGTGTAGGACGTAGGAAAAATATATATTAATAGACATTCATCTGTAAGTTTCAAAATCTAGATAGTTCGGTGGAAAAGCAAAAATTTTGAGGTCTGCCCCAATTCCCCCATATTTTCATTTACGTTGCTACGATATCTGATTATAATACATAAAATTATCCGATAAAAGAGGGCTATATTATGCACGCCAAAGACTAAATTAACCAAAGCTCCATTACAATTTGGAACCCCTCTCTCTGGGAATTTATCGACCTTCCGCAAACTTAGAATAGGTGACTGTCGGCTGGTTTACCAGGTGATTAATGCAGAAGTTACAGTTTATGTTCTTGCTGTCGGACCACGCAAAGACAAAGAAATATATAATGCTGCCAGTAAACTACTCAGGTAAAGTTTTCTCGAACCGATATGATAATTGCAAACAAAAACAAAAAATGCATTGCCCTCCTAGGCACCCTTCCGCCCATCCGGGCGTTAAGTAGTTACTGCTATGAGCTAACCAAGGCATTAGCCCCACACTTTAAAATTGAATTTATTTCGTTTAAAAGTATATACCCATCTTTCTTATACCCCGGCGGTGATCTGAAAGGTGACAACACTTACCCTGAGATGAACCTGAAAACGGTACATATCCGGCAACGCCTGGCCTGGTACAACCCTTTCAGCTGGATTTACGAGGCTCTATCTACCAAAGCTGATCTGTTACACGCCCAGTGGTGGAGCCTGCCCCTGTTCCCAATCCACCTGACCATATGCCTTTTTTTTAAGCTTAAGCGTAAACCAATTGTCTTTACAGTCCACAATGTACTACCCCATGATAAATCCTTACTCTACACAAAACTCTCTCACCTGCTATTTCTATTCGGCGACCATTTTATTGTGCATACTACCATCGGCCAACAACAAATGATTAACCACTATAATATCTCGCCGGACCAAGTATCGGTAATTCCACATGGCAGTCTTGACTTTCATGTCAACAATCGTGCTGACCGCCATAAATTAAGGCAGGAAATGGGCCTGGGAAACAAAGAAAAGGTTATTCTCTTGTTTGGCACCATCCGTCCTTACAAGGGAATCGATGTAGCGCTCAGAGCCTTACCTGAAATTATCGCCCAAGTTCCGGAAGCACGTCTGCTAATTGCCGGAAAACTATGGGAAAAATGGGAGCCCTACGACCAACTGATAAAACAACTCAACCTCAATGATCATGTAATTTTACATCTTGAATATATCCCATCCAATCAAGTGTACACTTTTTTTGAGGTCGCGGATCTGACAATTTTTCCTTATCGCCATTTTGACAGCCAAAGTGGCGTTGGAGCAACTGCAGTCTCATTCCATAAACCGATGATTGTCAGTAATGTCGGAGGTCTTCCAGAACTGGTCAAAAATGATCAATTTATTGTAGAACCAAACAATTCCAGAGATTTAGCAAAAAAAATAATCCTATGTTTAAATGATCCGCTGCTATTGAAACAAATGGGCCAACAAACAAAGTCCATCTCTCAGCAACTATCATGGTCCGATATTGCTAAAAAAACCGGCATAATTTATAAAAAAGTTCTTTTGGCTAAAAACCTATAAAAAATTGCCGAATAATAAGCATGTTTATCAAAAATGTACTCCCTAAAATCCCGCAATATCGACTAGCTCGGGCAAACGTACTGCGCCCCGGGAAACCGTTTAATCTCACATTTTCCGTCACCAATGTTTGCCAGTCACGTTGTAAAACCTGCAATATCTGGGAAATTTATAAAAAGCATCCGAAAAAACGTTTCGAAGAATTAAGCCTTATTGAAATCACCAAAATTTTCCAATCTCTGGGACATACCTACATTTTCAACGTAAGTGGAGGAGAGCCTTTTCTGCGCCCGGACTTTGTCGAGATTATTGATGCCGCTTGTCAATATTTGACCCCCGCAGTGATTCACATTCCCACCAATGCCTTGGCTGAAAAACTGATCATCAGCAAAACCAAAGAGATTATCCATATTTTAAAAACAAAGTCCCCGTCAACCAAGCTGACAATCAAACCAAGTCTGGATCATATAGATGAGCGACACGATGAGATTCGAGGCGTTACCGGCAATTTTATAAAGGTCATGCATGTTTTTGATCAACTCAAGGCCCTGAAACCGGAATTTGACAATCTGCATGTCGAACTTGGAACTGTCATTTCCCAGTGGAATGTTAAAGATATTGAAGAGATTGCGGCCTTCATCAGCCAACTCGATACCGACAGCTACAGAAACGAGATTGCCGAACAGCGCTCAGAAATGCTTAACCTTGAAAATGCCATCACCCCGGAGCCTGAGCAATACAAAAAAGCAATTAATTTCTTTGTTTCCCATATCAGACAAAACATGAAAAACCGGCGTTGGTTCAACCGGGTCAC
>JAOZOL010000333.1 GCA_029933295.1 Desulfobacterales bacterium
AAGCTTTATACGTCAAGAAAAAAATAGAGCGATCGTTCGTTTTTTTTGTTGACATGTAAGAAAAGTGACGATAAATAAAAGAACAGAAAGGAACAATTGTTTATTTTTATTCTTTAAATTATTATATAAAATAATGCTGTTGAGAGGTAATTATTATGGATTTTACTGTGTCCGAGAAAATGAAAACAATTCTGGAAATGGTCAACGAATTTATTGACAGGGAATTGATTCCCCTTGAGCCTGAATTTACCACCCGCGGTTTCAGAGAGATGCTCCCGGTTTTAAAAGAAAAGCAGAAAAAAGTTAAACAAATGGAACTCTGGGCACCGAATTTTCCAAAAGATTGCGGCGGCATGGGCATGTCGCTGGTGGATCACGGATTGCTGTCTGAAGCGCTGGGCCGAACACCGCTGGGGCATTATGTTTTCTGGTGCCAGGCGCCGGATGCCGGCAATGTGGAAATTTTACATATGTTTGGAACCGAGGAACAAAAGGAAAAATATCTTAAGCCGCTGGTTGCAGGAGATATCCGAAGTTGTTTTTCAATGACGGAAGTGGATATGCCGGGATCAAATCCGGTATTGCTTGAAACAACAGCTGAGAAAGACGGAGATGATTACGTTATCAACGGACATAAATGGTATACATCATCGGCGGATGGTTCCGACTTTGCAATTGTTATGGCGGTAACTGACCCTCAGGCCTCTGCTTACATGCAGGCCAGTATGATCATTGTGCCCACAGACACCCCGGGGTTTAATCTGGTTCGCAATATCTCGGTGATGGGGCATGAAGGGGAGGATTATTTCAGTCACGCGGAAATTCTCTATCAGTCCTGCCGGGTACCTCAATCTAATCTTTTGGGGCCTGAAGGGCATGGATTTGTTATCGCCCAGGAACGCTTGGGGCCGGGCCGGATTCATCATTGCATGAGATGGCTGGGCATCTGTCAGCGGTCCTTTGAACTGATGTGCCGGCGTGCCAACAGCAGAAAGATCACCAGAGACGGGAAACCGCTGGCATCACGACAGATTATCCAGGCCTGGGTTGCAGAATCTGCAGCGGAAATTCAGGCGGCACGACTGATGACCCTTCACGCGGCATGGCAGATTGATAATGAGGGGGCAAAGGCAGCACGGGATAAGATTTCCATGATAAAATTTGTGGTCGCTAATACCATGCAACGGGTGGTGGATCGGGCGCTCCAGGTCCATGGGGGACTGGGCATGACGGACGATACCATTCTTGCGTTTTTTTATCGCCATGAGCGGGCTGCACGGATTTATGATGGCGCGGATGAGGTACATAAGACCTCTCTTGCCCGGCGGATTTTAAAAACATATGACTTTTGACGAATTCAAACAGATGGCCATGGTCTCAATGACTGAGATCTGCCGTGAAATTTTTCACGAAAAACAGACTTCCATTAAAATCAAAAAAGAAGCCGTGGCAGTGAAAAATCTGGTAAATATTTTCAATACGGCGTTGAAATTAAGCAATGAAAAAGGCTTTCAGACCATGAGCCTTAGAGATCTGAGTCGAAATACCGGTTTAAGCATGGGGGCGCTGTATTCCTATTTTGCCAGCAAAGAAGAACTTCTTGAAATTATTCAAGATCAAGGGCGCAGGCTAACCAGAAAAATATTAACCCGCCAGATTGATCCAAATTCGTCTTCGGATGAAAAACTTTGCACGGCCATACGGACCCATCTGTATTTGACGGAAGTGCTGCACAAATGGTTTTATTTTTCATTTATGGAAACTAAAAACCTTGAAAAAAAACAGCAAAAAAAATCCGTTGAAGGAGAGCTTGCAACAGAACAGATCTTTATTGATATCCTAAAACAAGGAAACCGGGAAAAATTATTTCATGTTGAAAATCCAATATTAACAGCATCAGTGATTAAATCCATGTTGCAGGATTGGTATGTCAAACGGTGGAAATATACCCTGCGGCAGATCACCGTTGACGAATATTGCAACTTTGTTATTGATTTTATCAAATCCGCCATAAAAAATAAGGAGTCATAATGACCATTGTGGATGAACCCGCAGAGATCCGGGAGGGTGAAGCCCTGGATCATTCGGCAGTGGAAACATTTTTAAAGGATACAATCAAAGGCCTGGACGGGGCCCTTGACATCAAACAATTTCCCAGTGGGTTTTCAAATCTCACCTATTTTATACGGGTCGGAAACCGGGAGATGATTCTTCGGCGTCCGCCCTTCGGGAAAAAAGCCAAAACCGCCCATGACATGAACAGGGAGTTTAAAATTTTAAGCGCCCTGTATCCGGTCTTTCCCTATTGTCCAAAACCCCTTGCCTATTGCCAGGACGAAAGTATTATGGGATGTCCGTTTTATGTCATGGAACGGATTGGCGGTATTATTTTAAGAAAAGATCTCCCCCCGGGGTTGAATTTATCGCCTGGAAAAGCACGACTGCTCTGTGAAAATATGATTGATTTACAATGCAGACTGCATTCTTTGGATTATAATGCGATCGGGCTGGGCGATTTTGGCAAGCCCGAAGGATATGTTAAACGCCAGGTGGATGGATGGAGCAAGCGATACCGGGATGCACGGACCCCGGATGTCCCTGATTTTGAACCGATCATGGCGTGGCTGGATAAAAATCAACTGCCGGATTCTCAAGCTCCGGGAATTGTTCACAATGATTACAAGTTTGACAACCTGGTGTTAAATCCAGATAACCCCCTTGAGATCATCGGGATTCTAGACTGGGAGATGGCCACCATCGGCGACCCGTTAATGGATCTGGGCAATTCAATGGGTTACTGGATTAACAGGGACGACCCGGAGGAAGCCCAGATGCTCCGGTTGATGCCCACCACTGCTGACGGCATGCTGACCCGGAAAGAACTGGTAAATTTGTATATGGAAAAATCGGGCAGAAAAATTAAAAATTTTGATTTTTATTATTGTTTCGGTCTGTTTCGATTGGCCGTAATCGCCCAGCAGATCTACTACCGTTATTTTCATGGCCAGACAAAGGACAAGCGGTTTGCCAGGCTTGCGTTTGCAGTGGCGTTTTTGGAAAAAGGAGCTGTGCGCGTTATGGAAGGAGACGGGGTTTAAGCACGCTTTCCCGTTAATTATCAGTTATTACCTGAATTGGGTAGTACACTATGCCTGCCTTTTTTAATATAGTGATTCGAGTTCACCTCTGGAATGGTCGGAACATTGGCTGACCCGAATGCTATCTTTAACGGTTTGCTGAGAACTTAATAAGGAAAATTAATGGTAAAAAGCTTTTTATGGTAATGAATTACCACTGTATGAGAAAAATAACTTATCA
>JAOZOL010000334.1 GCA_029933295.1 Desulfobacterales bacterium
CGGTTGCAGGTAAGTTGTTTGAAAGTCCGTCTGCTGTGTTGCAATTTTTTGCTGGATCAACATAACGAATTGTAAAAATTATTCTTTCAAAATTTTAAAGGTTTTTTTGTGGCAAATATAAATAATCAGTCAAAAGATTTTAAATCCGGATTTGCCGCCATCATCGGTGCGCCGAATGTGGGCAAATCCACGCTTTTAAACACCATGATCGGGGAAAAAATTTCCATTACATCCCAAAAACCCCAGACCACCCGGAACCGGATTGCGGGTGTCGTTCACCTGCCAAATGCCCAAATTGTTTTTTTAGATACCCCGGGCATCCACAAAAGTAAAAAAACGCTGAACAAACAAATTGTTGAAGTGGCCATGGCTGCCATCAGCGATGTTGATATTGTGCTGCTGGTCATTGACGCATCAAATCCAAACCCGGCATCAGAGGCCCTGATTATAAATAAAATCAGTGAATACAAAAATTTACCGGTTATTTTAGCCATCAATAAAGTCGATCTGATCAAAAAACCCAAGCTTTTAAAATTCATAGATCAATGGTCAAAAGCGTATTCCTTTAAAGAAATTATACCCATATCAGCCCTGGAAGGAATACAAACCGACATACTGATTTCAGCCATGCAAAGCCTTCTTTCATTTGGCCCGCCCTATTTTCCCGAAGATATTATCACAGACATGCCGGAGCGCTTTATTGCATCTGAAATGGTACGGGAGCAGGTCTTTAATCTCACCAAACAGGAGGTGCCCTTTTCAACCGCCGTCACCATCGAATCCTTTAAAGAAGATGCCGACAGGAAGCTGGTACGCATTCATGCAGCCATTCATGTTGAACACAATTCTCAAAAAGGTATTATTATCGGAAAACAGGGGAGCATGCTTCGTGCCATTGGAGAAGCCGCCCGCCGCGATATTCAACGAATGGTCGGCGCAAAAGTGCTCTTAAAATTATTTGTCCGGGTTGAAAAAAACTGGAGCAAGAAGGCGCGATCCTTACGAAAGCTTGGTTATTAACTCAACTTTCTGACCTGATGCTATCTCTTGATATACTGAGCAAAACCGGCATGTTGTTCAGCATGCTTATCGGGTTGACGGTTGCCAGTTTACGGTTACCTGAAAACACACATTTAATCTTAGATATATTTTTTCTTGATTCGCCGCCCCCGTCAACTGTAACACTATAAACTGTAAACCCGCTATGGTTCCAGGTAAAAATACTGATATTTCAATAATATAAAACAACACAGAAAATCGAATTATTACCTGAATAGTTAAAATGATACTGTCCTTTAATCCCGTTGTCGTTACAGACAAAAACATAATCTGCGCCGGACGCGATCCAGGCCCGGACGAAGAAAAAGCAATCAAAAAGGCCCGCGCCATTATCCTTCCCCAGGGATGCCGCCAATCACTCTATGATATGGCAACCCGCTGTTGTCGGCATGTTTTTCCAAATTACGACACCCGATTTGGCTATCCTGGAAAAATCGGCCAGATTAACTTATTTAAAAAACTTAACCTCCCACATCCAAAAACGATCACATTTTCATCCCTTAAAGAATTTCACGACAAAACAGGGCCGCTAAACGACGTATCGCTTTTTGCCATCCCATTTGTATTTAAATTCGACTGGGGCGGAGAAGGGGATAATGTTTTTTTGATCAATTCCAAAAAATCCTTAGATAAAATTTTAAAAAAGGCTGAAAGATATGAACAGACCGGCCAGCATGGATTTTTAATCCAGGAATTTATCCCTTGCGCCAACCAATCTCTCCGGGTTGTTTGCATTGATCAAAAACGGATCGCATATTGGCGGATGCAGACCGATCCTGACCAGTTTATTGCCGCAAAATCAAAAGGTGCTGTTATTAACAAAGATAATGCTCCTGCAAAACAAAAAGCAGGTATTAAATTAATTGACATGCTTTGTAAAAAAACCGGAATTAATCTGGCAGGCATTGACATTCTTTTTCCCCAGACACAAAAAAAAAATGCCCCGCTTTTGCTGGAAATAAATTATTTTTTTGGAAGATCCGGGCTGGGCGGGTCCGAACGGTTCTATGAACTGCTGAACAGGGAAGTAAGAAACTGGATTAACCGTCTAAATTGAAGTTGACGGCTTCGTCAAAGTTAAGGTTTGTTTATTACAAAGGCATCAACTTCTCCGCCGCCTTCAACCCATTTTTTAAATTCAACAAGTATGTCATCCGGGTGTTCTTTTATTCGGCGGGAAATAATTTCTATTAAAAATTGCCTTGCTCTATCTTCACTCTTATGACTGGAGTAATAATTTGCTTTGAAGTTTAATACAATTGCTTCAATGTCATCCGGGCTCAATTCTCTTGCACAATATGAGCAATCATACGAGAGATCAAAATTTTTGGATTTAAAGCTGTCTTGCGCACAATTCATCAAATCCCCAAAATTTTTGCCGGCATACTTTGAACATTTCCAATATGAACCATCCGCAGGTGGTACGATGACAGGGCCATTAGAGCTTGCTTTTCTGACAATTTTTTTGTGTTTTTTGTGCTTTTTGGGCTTATCGACTTTCAGGACTGGTGGTGCCGGAGCCTTGGGTTTAATTTCAGGTGGTGCCGGCTCCTGATTGTCAATGGACGGATCGAAGACTTTTTCGTTTTCTTTCTGGAAATTTACCTGGCCAGCCGGAACATTATTACTAATATGTTTAACTCCTTTTTCATCCGTCCACATATATAGTTCAGCTGAAACAAACGGGGTTACCAACAACCAAACTGCAAGCAAGAAAAAAACGATATGTTTGAACATGGCGTTATCCCTTAATAAACCTCATTGTAATGGTTAAATATTATCTCTGTCCTTCGACCATCTTCATTCAATAATGCAAATAAAAACAATTTTTTTTTAAATAATATCATAATCCCTATATATTTGCAAATCCCTGCATTTTTGTTACTCTGATCCCGTTGCTTTTTTATTTTAAGAACCTTGTCTTGTGTTAATGAAACAAAAATAGTAAAGGATCCCCGCAACTTTTGATTTTTAGAGGATCAATTTTTTCAATAAAGCGAAAAAAATTATGAGCGGATTTTCATATATTCCGGATGATGAGGAAATCAGGCGGGAAAAAAATAAGGCCAGAACCCTGCGCGCCTCCCAGTGGTGGAAGCGAAAATGCGCCAAAGGCATCTGCCATTATTGCGGGAATATCTTTCCGGCAAAAGAATTGACCATGGACCACATTGTCCCCATTTCAAAGGGGGGAAAAAGCACTAAAGGAAATGTGGTCCCCTGCTGCAAGGCGTGTAATACCAAAAAAAAA
>JAOZOL010000335.1 GCA_029933295.1 Desulfobacterales bacterium
TCATACAGTGGTAATTCATTACCATGAAAAGCTTTTTACCACAATTATTCCTCTGTATGGTAAAATAATTCAAAAAAAGATTACTCTTGGTAAATTTTTGTAGTCGTGATATCGAGTTTTGTCAGAATTTGGTTATTTTTGAAGGTGCATAGAAATTGATAAAAAATTTGATAACTACTCAAAGTTATATGAGATATAAGAAAACCGAGGATGAAACGGACAAAAAAATAGGGCAGGGCGGATTTTTAACTTATTGAATTTTAAGAAAAATTGGCGGAAGTGCATGGGAATCGAACCCACCCGAGACGTTATTAGCGCCTCACACCGGATTTGAAGTCCGGGAGCCCCACCAGTGAGCTGCGCACTTCCATATTATTCTGATTTACGGTAAGCCAGCTAATAATATCTCCGGATTTTTGTCAATAGCTTTTTACCGTAGCTTTTACCGGATACATAGCAGGTGTATATGGTTAATCAACATCGACTGGCGGAAACATTTGAGCGGCTTGTGTCCATCGATAGTATTTCAAAGCAGGAAGGCCGTATATCTGAAGAAATCCAGCGCATGCTGGCTCCTTTTGCCTTGAAAATGATTGTCGATAATGCGGGAGAAAGCATTGGTAGCAACACGGGGAACCTGATTGTTAAACTTTCCGGAAACCGCAATATCGCACCGCTCATGTTAAACGCTCATATGGATATTGTGGAACCAGGGCTTGGGGTCAGGCCCCGGTTAAAAGACGGGGTGTTCACCAGTGATGGAACAACCGTTTTAGGTGCGGATGATAAGAGCGCCATTGCGATTATTATTGAGGCCATCCGGGTTCTTTTCGAAAACAATCTTTCCCATGGGCCGATAGAACTTGTATTTACCATATGTGAAGAGATCGGTCTTCTGGGTGCTAAAAATCTGGATTTTAATTTAATTTCCGCCCAATACGGATATGCCTTAGATACCGCGGATACGGAGTGTATTATCACACAGGCACCAGCAATGAATCAATTTGAGATTTTCGTCCATGGCAGAGATGCCCATGCGGGAGCTGACCCTGAAAAAGGGATCAATGCGATTTTCCTTGCCAGTCAGGCCATCTCCGGATTGAAACTTGGCCGGATCGATCCGGAAACCACATGTAATATTGGTATTATTGAGGCCAGGGGTGCGACCAATATAGTGCCGAATATGGCATGGATAAAAGGTGAGGTGCGAAGCCATGATGGAAAGAAACTAGAAAAAGTCACCCGAAGCATTGTATCTGCTTTTAAAGACGTGAATGAAGAATATAAACGCCTTAACGGGGAAGAAATGCTTCCGCGTTTAGATATTCATGTTGAAAACGAGTTTAAACGAACATTGATACCTATGGATCATCCGGTGGTAACCCTGGCACGAAAAGCCGGGTCAAATCTTGGAAGGAATATAACGCCTAAAAAAACCGGCGGCGGGTCGGATGCCAATATATTTTTTGACAAAGGGATTATTACCGGCGTGATCGGCACGGGGATGTGCGACATTCACAGTGTCCGGGAATCGATCCGCTTAGAAGATATGGTAAAAACCGTAAACCTCCTTCTTGAAATCATAAATATTGCTTCCAGAGGAGCGTGTCAGTCATGATTGCCTATTTTGACTGTTTTTCTGGAATCAGCGGTGATATGACGCTGGGGGCGTTTGTTGATCTGGGTGTCCCCGTGAAATGGCTTGAAGAAAAGCTGAAAACAAATCTGCTGACTGATTTTGAGTTAACGGTATCTCCAATTTCCAGGATGGGGATTGCGGCAAAAAAGATAGCGGTGACTATTACAAATCAGGAAGAGCGAAACTATACAAAAATCAGCAGGATGATTACCGGGAGTTCGCTGCCTTCGCGGGTCAAAAAGTTGAGTCTTGCCATGTTTGAGAAACTGGCGGCTGCCGAGTCATTAATCCACGGATGTGAAAAAGAACATGTCCATTTCCATGAGGTCGGGGGCGTGGATGCGATTGTAGATATTGTCGGTGCTTGTCTCTGTGTTGATTATCTGGGCATTGAAAAAATTTTTGCATCAAAAATTCCGTTAGGCAATGGCTTTGTCAATTGTTCACACGGCACTTTACCGGTCCCGGCGCCGGCAACCCTTGAAATTTTAAAAAAAATACCAGTCTATGGCACCGATGTTCCTTTTGAGCTGGTCACTCCCTCGGGGGCTGCGATTATTACAACCCTTGCTGACAGTTTCGGCAAAATGCCGGATATGATTGTTTCAAATATCGGCTACGGCAGCGGCAGCCGTGAGCTGGAAACAAGCCCCAATCTTCTGCGGGTTGTTGGCGGGGAATTGATTGCATCAGATGAAACCGCGATTATGCTTGAAACATGTATTGATGACATGAACCCGGAGATTTTCGGATTTTTAATGGAGCGCCTGTTTGAGGATGGGGCTTTAGATGTCTGGCTGGTGCCTGTTTTTATGAAAAAAAACCGGCCCGGAACATTATTGCAGGTTTTATGTCACCAAAATGTCAGGGAGCAGATGATTCATCGGATTTTAACCGAAACCACAACCCTGGGAGTCAGGTATTATAATATCGAAAGACGCATTCTTGAACGTAAAATTGTTACGCTTAAAACCGGTTATGGCCCTGTATCAGCTAAAAAGGTACGAACACCGGACGGTAAAACAAGGATTGTACCTGAATATGAAGTCTGCCGCAAAATTGCCGCAGAAAAAAATATCCCCATACGGAAAGTTTATGAAAAGGTTGCTCAACATATTGAAAATCTGGTTAAATAGCCGATGTCTATCACGAACAATATCTTGACAAAAAGTACCATCAGATTATAAATAACGGTGCATGAAACAAAAATCAACATGGGTGGTCGGTGTTGCAACCGGCGGCTTTATCGGGAAGATCCCCTTTGCGCCGGGAACATTCGGCTCCATTTTGGGGCTCTTTTTTTGCTATTTAATTTCTTTTTTGCACCTGCTGCCGGCTTTTTTCCTCATCATCGCATTTATTGGCTTTTCCATATGGATTGCCGGAAAAGCTGAAACAATATTGCAAACCACAGATCCCGGGTGCATCGTTATTGATGAAATTGCCGGCATGGCGGTGGCCTTGTTTGCAATACCATTTAATATGACGGCCGGTGTGATAGGTTTTTTTGTTTTCCGGTTTTTTGATATTTTAAAGCCTTTCCCCATAGGGCTTCTGGAAAAAAGGATTGGTGGTGGAACAGGTGTGGTCATTGATGATGTGGTGGCCGGTATTATGAGTAATATTATATTGCGGATTATTTTGATGGCTTTGTAAAAA
>JAOZOL010000336.1 GCA_029933295.1 Desulfobacterales bacterium
GCAAAGGCTATGGCTTCATTGAGCAGGAAGATGGTCCGGATGTATTTGTTCATCATTCAGGAATCAATGCAACCGGTTTCAAGTCTCTTGATGAAGGCGACAGTGTTACCTTTGACATTGAACAGGGTCAAAAAGGTCCTGCTGCAGTAAATGTCACTTTAGTTTAGCTTGCAGTTTTAATCAGAAAAAGGGCATTCCCCAAAATAATAGGGACTGCCCTTTTCTTTTCAAAAATGCATGGTACTTGCAGAAAAAGTATATTAATTAAATGGTTTATAACTGCATTTTGGTCAGATATACCGGTGAGTTCGGGGTAAAGTCCACCCAGTCGCAGGAGTATATTGAAGATTTTATTCATAATAACATCAAGCGGGCATTAACGGCCTCGGAAGGGCCGGATCTACTCGACCGCATCAGGTTTTTTACTCGTCAAGGTCGTCTTTATATCTATTTTGAAAAGCAACAAGACACGGATGTGGATTCATTAGTTGCAGTTCTCGGACGAACATTCGGAATCTCTTCCATTTCACCCTGTTTTCGCACTTCAGTTCGCGATAAAACCGCTGTTGTCTCGGTAGCAGCTAAGCTGATGCTGGCACACGGAATCGGCCCCGGCAGTTTCAAAATCACAGTGCGCGCAATACAGAATCCGAAATTAGATATTCCCTCTCTAAAACGAGACATCACCGGCTTATCTAATAAGATAGCTCTAAACAACGGGT
Organism: Desulfobacterales bacterium; assembly: GCA_029933295.1. Taxonomy (GTDB): domain Bacteria; phylum Desulfobacterota; class Desulfobacteria; order Desulfobacterales; family Desulfosalsimonadaceae; genus JAOZOL01. Next base: position 723 of record JAOZOL010000336.1, read on the forward strand.
CGCAAAAAGAATTCTCAAGGTCTCGTTTCAAAAAAAGGCCAAAATGGAAAATGGGCCCTTGGGGCGGCGAAATTGAGAGCAAGCCGGAGATAGAGGTTTATAAGGATCACGCTTTCATATCTGCAGAACGGATTAAATCCCCCGGAGGCTTTCCGCTGGGTTTGGAAAATCAAATGGTCGCACTGGTTAGCGGCGGTTTGGATTCGCCGGCCGCAGCCTGGCTCGCAATGCGGCGCGGCGCTGTTCCGGTTTTTGTTGTCATGGATCCTGATAATGGCAGCATAGGCGACCGGGCAAATGCCTCTGCTGTAAGAGAAAAAGCGCTGGAAAACATTAAGGTTTTGGTTGAATATACAAAAGGGGCCCTCAAAGCGCCGATTGTCTACGTGGCTTCATATCAATCTGCTCTGGATGCGTTTATTCAATACGGGTCCAAAAAAGGCATCACTTGTCTGCTTTGCAAGCGTTTTATGTATCGAGTGGCCGAACAGATCTGCTTTCTTCATGACTGCCAAGGTATCGTAACCGGGGAGATACTCGGCGAACAGGCCAGCCAAACTGCCAAGAACCTCAGAGTGCTCGACAGTGCCGTAATGATGCCGGTGCATCGACCCCTCTTCGGATTTGATAAGGATGAAGTCGTCACACTGGCCAGCCGCATAGGAACGATGCCAATCGCCACCATCGAATCAGTTCCATGCAAAGGGGTGCCAAACCGCCCCACCATTTGCGGGGAAGTGTTCGAAGTTGAAAAAGTAGAAGAGAAAATTGACATAAAAAAATATCTTGAACAATGTTTAAGCGGCCTGGAGAAGGTATCCTAATAATATTCTACCTTTTTCCGTTGGTAATCTTGGGAACATTTTCAATCCCGATTTCTAATAATTGATCTCGTTCTTTTCCGTGAACCACTACTAACTCCCAATCCTGTTTGTTCATACCCGAAGGAGCCCATAAAGCTGTCTCCAGTACTTCCTCTAAAAGCTTTTGAGGCATCTCTTTTTTTTGCACATTCTTGAAGTTCTTCAACTTTTGATCCATTTCCAGGCCGCTTTGATTTCCGATCGGTCGAAGTAGTGTGTCCGGATATGGGAAAACAAACCAAACAGGGCGATCCATGTCTTTTCCCATACTTTATTGCCGATAATGGCCATGCGTTCTATTTTATCAGAGTAGATTAAAGTAAAATTCAGATCGAACAACAGCGATTCTGCATCCATTTTTCCATGAGGTTCGATAACAAGGACAATCCGGATTTTTCCTGATTTACTGATCTGTTTTTCCAATACCTTGCAGATCCGCTCTTTTTGTTTTTTGGTAATACCACCGACGATTTTAAATCCCAGAATGTTACCCGAACCTTCTTTGAGCTGATGATACATAGTTTTAAATCTCCGTTGTGTTATTCTTGCAGGGAGATTTTTTACATAATTAAGGATCAAGGTTTGAACCCAAACCCAAAATAGCCGATTATGTCTCTGAAGTTCACCACATGATCTCTAACCACACAGACTCAATGTCCGGATCAGTCCATTCAACCCTGTGTTTACGGTAGGCCGGGATATTTATGTAGTCACCAGGTTTTAACTCAATTATCTTGTTGTTCCCTTCAAACAATAAACCGGCACGGCCTTTTAACAGAATTACCCATTCATTTTTATCCTGATCATACCAGAAATCTTTCGGCGAAGCATGTCCTTTTGATACGATCCGTTTAACTTCAAAGGTATCTGTTGTCAAAATATCTTGGAATAATTCCTGGGGGATGCTGGGGGGAATGGATGAATAAATATTTTGGATATCTTTCATCAGTCTTTATCTTTCATAGATTTTAAATGATTATTTAGTAAAATTTTTCAACCATCAAGTTTTCAATTCCCTACAAGTTCTGAATGATTTTTGTGACCGGACCACTTAGGCAGATCATCGTTTATATCGACAACCCGCAGACCATAAAAGATATGGCACGTTGGTTTGAATTTCGTTGGAACTTTTGATACACCCCCAAAATTAAAAAGTGATGGAAACGCAAGCCACATATTACGTCCTTCATCGGCAATGAGGGTGCCACACAAAGCACAGCTGACTTTGCAAGGAAGAATTCTCTCGTGTTTATTGAGTTCATTGTTGTAAAAGTTCAGGTGATCAATGCCTTTCGTAATTCTGACGTCATGTTTGTGAAATATAGCTGCCCATTGCATAGGGGCTCCATGCAGTTTTTGACATGCCAAACAATGACATATTTTTGCATCTACAGGATCCGAGCACACTTCGTACTGTACCGAATCGCAGTAACAACTTGCACGGTATTTGGCTGTAAAATTAACATCTGTAATCGACGCATAATTTGATCCAAATTCTTTTTTCATGATAATATACCTTCCTTATGGATCATTTCGATGAGAGTATCATCATCCTTTATCAAAAAAAATGCCGCCGCTCATTCTTCACACCATTTTAGCCAACAGCTTTTGAAAAAAGCTTAAGCGTTCTATTCTCCTCTATCATCTTCATTTTAATCTAGGATCAAGGTTTGAGCCCAATCACAATCATAACCTGTAAGTCTCATATTGAA
>JAOZOL010000337.1 GCA_029933295.1 Desulfobacterales bacterium
CCTTGCAACAGCATCCTCCCCCCCGCCAGAGGCCAGTCCAACCTGCACATCCCCTTCCAGCTTCAAAAAAAGGCCATTTTTCAAGGTAGCCTAAAATAATTCTGCCAGAAATCCCCCTCCCATCCATCTATATCTACAGAAGGATTCACTTTACAACCAACTTTCAGAAAGGGGGCCAACAATGAACAAACAACAACTGCTGTATTCCTTGAGGGAAATGTCAAAACAGCGTCGCCGCCACCATTACACTCAGGACGGGAACAACCTTGTTGCTCTCTCTGCTGAAGGAAACAAAAGAAATCAAATCATGAACACCTTCTTAAATAATCTTCGAGGCTCATCCTTGCCTTTTATTTAAATGATGGATGTTGCCGAAATATCGACAAAATCATCAAGAATTAAGGGTGGTTTTTTCATCATCAAGGAAATCAGAAAAACATCGGGATAAAAAGGGTAAAAAAATACATAAAATAAGAATGATTTTACCCTTTTTATCCTTTTTTTAAATATCTGCCAATCCATAGAAGAGTACTATGTTATTTAACTAATTGTATTTGTTGACTTATAAAATAAGCATATATTTCATATCGCCTTGGTATACATATTGCTATATACTTACATTTCATCATAAAAAGGCAAAATAGTGGAAGTTTTTTACATAGATGCAGGAAAAAGGACATCAAAAACAGGTTTTTTTGGCCGGTCCGGCTCTCATTACCCCGGACTTGAGGCTGATCGTTGTTTAAACATTATGAGGAATGAAATCCGCTACCATTTTAAACAATGAAGCCAATCTTGCTTTGCTGATTCAAGATTTTAGAAAAAATTAATCGGCTTTAGGGGGCATAAAATGGCAAATAAAAACATATTGTTTAAAATTATTTTCATTGTGCTGGTCCACTTATTTTTACAATCATCTGTGTCCAGCGCTAATTTCAATGTTGCTTCAAACACCAATGCAGACATTAATCCTGCTGTAGTCTATAATTCAGCTGACGATGAATATCTTGTGGTGTATGAGCATGAATACCAACCTGGCTCCACAGACCATGACATCTATGCCAGCAGAGTCTCCACTGGCGGCTCCGTGCTTGGCACATTTATAATCTCACAAGACGGTGCACCAGAAATAAAGCCGAAGGTTGCCTATAATTCCCAATACAATCAATATATGATAGTCTGGGAACACGAAACAACTACATCCAACCACGATATAAAAGCTAAAATCATCAATGCAGACTTAAGCACTGTTATTGACTTTACCCCTGCCTACTGGCCCGGCACAGAAACCGACCCGGACATCGCCTATAATTCCATTAACAATCAATATATGGTTGTGTGGGTCGGCAAGCCTGATAGCTATAGAGATATTTACGGCAGAATATATAGCGCTTCAGGAGACCCTATCACCCTTCCACATATATGTGATGGAGATTATGATGAAACCTCGCCATCTATAACCTACAACGAAACATACAACGAATACCTGGTGCTGTGGCATGGCAAGCCGCCAAGCGTTCCACCGTATTATTTCGCGACTTATTATACAATATACGGCAGCATTGTAACAAACAGCGGAACCATGGGCGCTGGGGTTACCATTGGCACTTATGGATCCAACAATACAAATGCCAGGGCAGCCTGGAACCCTCTTGTGCAGGAATATCTTGTGGTGATGGGGGAAGCTTATCCTGACGGTTCTGTTGTCGCAGTAAAAGGCCAGCGGTTAAACGGTTCAGCGGTTAAACAGGGATCAATTTTCGAAATATCAGCAGGTAGCGGATCAGGCAAATACGCCCAGCCGGATGTAGCTTATAATAGTAATACAAATGAATTTCTTGTTGCTTATACATTTGCCTGGAGCGATACAGACTTTGACATTTACTGCAGACAGGTATCGCCGGACGGCACTTTACCCGGCAGTCAGCTTCCAATTGATACCTCCACAGATAAAGAATCAGTCCCGGCCATTGCATCAGGTAATTTTTCAAGTCATTTAATTGTCTGGCAGGATAATGGCACAACAAGCGTACCAAATATTTGGGGCAGTTTTGCCGGACGCCCCATAGCAGATACTGTCCTTGCACACTACATAGGACAATCCACTGCCACCCTTTACGGGCAGGCACTGCCAAACGGCCCAAATACCACGTGCTATTTTCAGTACGGAACAACAACCGCCTACGGCTACCAGACGGGCTCTCAAAGCATAGAGGGGGCGGACATACAGGATATCAATCATAATATTTCAGGGCTTCTGCCCAATCAAACCTATCATTTTCGAATTGTAGCTGAAAACGATATGGGTTTGTGGGAGAGCCCGGCGGACAGGACATTCACCACCCTGGAAGCAGACCCGATTATAACCACCAATGATGCAACCCAAATTGGTCCGACCTCTGCAACCCTGAATGGTGCCATAAATCCCCATGGTACGGACACAGATTATTATTTCGTATACGGACCGGGTACCAATTACGGCTCTTCGACGTCAATCAAAAGTGCCGGTTCAGGCCGGGACTATTTTGACGTTTCTGAAGCCTTAACCGGCCTTCAGCCAAACCAGCCCTATCACTACATGCTGGTGGGCCGTCGTGGTTCACCCTACACCGGTTATCAATATTATTATGGCAACGACAGGTCCTTTGAAACGCCACCACTGCCCCCGGTGGTTTCGACAGGGTCAGCAAGTCCCATATCTCAAACATCGGCAACCTTAAACGGCAGCGTGAATCCCAACGATACTGCCACATCGTATTATTTCCAATACGGAACGACGGCCAGTTACGGATTAACCTCCAGTAGTGGAGATGCTGGCTCGGGAACCACATCTGTGCCGGTAAGCATGTCCATTACTGGGCTGACTGCCAATACCACCTACCATTTTCGCCTGGTGGCCTACAGTGCCGGCGGAACAACCTACGGCACTGACCAGACCTTTAAAACCTTGCCACCGCCCCCGACGGTTTCGACAGGATCAGCAAGTCCCATATCTCAAACATCGGCAACCTTATCCGGGACCGTGAATCCCAACGGTGCCACTACATATTATTATCTCCAATACGCGACATCTGCCAATTCTGGATCATGGATCTATATAGGTACCAACTCGGGAACCAGCTCGGTGTCAGTGAGCAAATCCATCACCGGACTGACTGCCAATACTACCTATCATTATCGTTTGATGGCAAGCAATGCCGGCGGAACAACCTACGGCACTGACCAGACTTTTACAACCCTGCCACTGCCACCAACGGTTTCGACTGGAGCAGCGAGCGCCATACTTCAGG
>JAOZOL010000338.1 GCA_029933295.1 Desulfobacterales bacterium
TTGGTTCAACCCTGTTCGCACTCCATTCGCAATGATCGATCAAACATCAAGCACGGTCAATTCAAGGGGTGTTTTGCACAGCATCTCGCCGCCTTCAGCCGTCACCCGCACCGGGCATTCAAGGCGCATACCGCCCACATCCGGCACATTAATAACCAGAGCAGCCACTTCCACCACGTTTTCTTCCAGTACCACGTCCCTGAATTCGTCATTGTTGACAATGGCCGGGAACCATTCATGGCCGATCACCCCCAGGCCGTGGCCGAATCCCGGCAGGGTGAAGTCCACATAACCGGATTTCGTTACCCGATCATTGACTTTTTCCCAGACCTGGCCCACGGTATTTCCCGCTTTTAGTGCCCCGATCAGGGTTTTGGCGGCATCCAGATAGGCATCCGCCAGTTTCTGCTGTTCAGGGTCTGGCTTTCCGAGAATGTAGTTGTGGGACAAATCGGAATAATATTGTTTATAGGTGGGGTGCAAATCGATTAGAATGCTCTCTCCGCGCTGGACCACCTTGTCCGTGGGAGGGGTGCACCCGCCCAGGGCATACCAGGTGCGGTATCCGGAGGCGATTTCATTGGACCCGGTGACCGGCCAGTGGTATTCGCTGCCAAGCCGCCGCATTTCCATTTCACCAATGCCGGCAATTTCCTGTTCATTGATGCCGACATACAAGGCTTCCCTGGTTCTTTCCTGGGCTGCATCCGCAATGGCTGCCGCATGGCGCATTAGTTTGACTTCTTCGGGTTCCTTGACAAATGTGACCGCATCCATCAGGTCCAGGGCATCCACAAACTTTGCATCGGGCAGGTGTTCTTTCAGGTATTCGTATTCCGTGGCAAACAGATACCCGGCGCCCACCCGGGGTGAATGTCCCATTTCAAGGCCGATAACGGCATTTTCAAACCCCAGGGACTTGACCTGGGCCACGGTGATTTCCCATAGATCCATACCAGGCAGGGGCGCATAGGGGATCACGTTTTCGAGCCAGGAATCATCTTTGATCCGCTCCGCATCCATCAACAGGGTATTTAAACCCGCATACCCGTTTTTTGAAACCGCCATTACACTTCGCCATGGCACAAACGCGCCGGCAGCATAGTTTGCCGTCAGCCCCCGTGTCCCCAGAAACAGGTCGATTCCCCGTTTGGTCATGCCATCCTGGATTTTTTTAATTCGTGCCGGATAATTGATGTGAATGTCCATGTTATTCTCCTTTGTGGGTTAAAAGAACGAATCAGGCCTTTCTAAGAAGACCATTTAAAATCAGTTCAAGACCATTTTCGAACATCTGTTGGGTGGAATGCCCGTCGGATTTGATATAGGTCTTGATGATAAACATCACGTAAAAGGAATAGAAAAGCTCGGCTGTCATATTGATATCGATATTGCAAAACACCTTTTTTTTCACCCCTTTTTTCAAAATCGATTTAATAAGATTGATGGAGGCAATGTCAATTTCCGGAAACCGCACTTTGCGGGGGGTTAAAGGGAAAATGGACGGATCGGTGATCAAAATCTGCCGCAGGTGAACATCGTCTGCCAGGTACCCGTATCCTTTTTTGGCCATCACTATAAACTGCTCGGTTACATCTTCAATTCCGGCAATGGCTTCAAATACTTTTGTCTGCCATCGTTTGATGCCGAACATCACAGTCTTTTCGTACAGGTCTTTTTTGTTTTTCACATATCGATAAAGGGTGCCGGTGGCGATATCCAGTTCAGTGGCAATATCTTCCACTCGGGTACGGCGGAATCCGTATTTCGCAAAAACCGCCAAAGCGGTTTCAAAAATTTTGTCCGGGCTGGTTTTTTGCGCCATGAAAATTAATCTTTAAACAAATAATGAAAAAATGAATGTTTTATTCATTTTTTCATTATCATTGTAAATTAATTATGTCAATTTGGAATTTGGCGCCATCTCTATTTATTGACGGGAGCGTTAAAAACTGCTTTTATGGATAAGCTTAAATCACAAACTGTTTAGTCTCTCGCAGCGAAAGGAATATCCGATGAAAGTAAAGACTTTTTTTTCATTGATAAGGGCTTATCAACTGCCGCTTCTGCTCAGGTTCAAGAAGCTGTTTACGGGTTTTTACCGCCTTGGTTTCCTTGCTTCAATGGCTGACAGTCCCTTCATGGAAAAGCTGGCCCACGGCCCTGTTCCCATCGAAACCCTTACAGGAGACTTTCCCGATAAAACCGAAATGCTCCATCAGTTGTCAGATACCGGCTTTAAGGCTGTTTCCGCCAGGGAGCTGATCCCCGGCAACAAGTACTATGCATTTATCGGACATCGGCTGGCGTGATCGCATAATGATGTAGGATTTTAAGGAGCTTATATGATCATCAACAAACCCGGAAACGTGACGGATCGAATTGTATTGCTCGGTCGAAAGGAGTCTAACGTTTATATCCTCAAGGGTGACGGCGAGTACGCAATGGTGGGCGGCGGCATGGCTCACGTCATCCCTGATATTATTGAGCAGATAAGGAAATTCAATATCGAGGAGGAGAAGATCAAACGTATTTTTATTCTCCATGCACATTTCGATCACTGCGGGATTGTCCCCTATTTCAAAAAGCGCTGGCCATGGGCGAAGGTAACGGCATCTGCGCGGGCAAAGGAATTTCTCTCCACGCCAAAGGTCATCGAATCGATCAATTTCATGAACCAGGCGCTCCTGGACCGGTACGGCCTGAAAAACAAGGCCGAATTTTTCGGGTTTTTACCCTTTGAGGTGGAGGTGGAAGCGGTCGTCGGAGAGGGTGACGTGATTTCCTGCGGAGGGCTTTTGATGGAAATCCTTGATGTGCCCGGACATTCCTCCTGTTCCATCGCCGTATACGTACCCGGTGAAAAGGCCATGTTTGCATCGGATGCCGGAGGGATTCCATTTGGGGACAAGATCATGACTGCCGCAAATTCCAATTTCGATAAGTACCAGGAGAGCCTTAAAAAAATGGCCTCTTACGACGTTGAAATTTTTTTGCCCGAGCACTTCGGGGCCAGGACAGGCGAGGATGGGCGGAACTACCTGAAAAGATCAATTGAATTTGCCGACGAATCCAGAGCGACCCTTGAAGAATCCCTTAAACAGACCCGGGACCTGAATAAAAGCACGGAAGAGATTACAGACCGGCTCATGGCTGAAGCCCCGGAAGACTTTTTACCCCGGGAGGTGATGTCCATGGTGGTCGGTCAAATGCTCAAATTCCTGTCCAGGCGGATGGGATAGCCCTTTATGGTATCAGATTATCTTTACCCTGGCTTCAAGCAGATCTT
>JAOZOL010000050.1 GCA_029933295.1 Desulfobacterales bacterium
ACTACAGACCGGATTGGCTAAATAAAACCATGCATGGCTAAATATAGCCAGCCAGATACAAAATTCTTTAAAATTAAAGCCGTAACAATGGATTACCAGCTTTTTTTAAGCAGTATCTGCACGGAAAATGGTTCCCCATCTATGGTGCTGTAAGTGCCGGGGACACGATAATCCTTGTCCGTTATATTCCGCAAATACAGATTCAGATCAAGGCCCGGCGTCACAATATCGGTGACGGTAAATGCCATATCAACCAGCCAGGCGCCCGGTACGGATTCACTTGTTTCACATCGGGGACAAATCGCATCAATGGATGAAAAATACCTGACCTTGCAAAATGCGGTGATATTGTCGGCAGGTTTCCATTTTACCATTAGATTAACCAGGGTGTCGGGCCCGGTATCAAAGGGGTAATTAATATCGACAAAATGCTTCTCAAGGGTCCCGTCCGGACGCATAAACGTATAATCATTATAATGGTAGGTTTCATCCGGACCGCTGTTATCCATTGCCGTCAGATTAGCGGAAAGTTCAAGGCCGTCCACCGGCACAACCCGGCCTTCCAGTTCAATCCCGTAAATTTTCTGATGATTCGGGTCGGACAGTCCGGCATACGGGTCTTCCTTGATATGTTGTGAAATATGATTGACAAACCCGCTGAGGCTGACATTAAACCGATCCACAGGCTGCCATGCCACCTTCAGATTAACGGTATTAATTTTCTCAAGGTCGGCTTTTTCTTCCTCGATCAACTGGCTGGCAAAGGGCGTCCTATAAGCCGTTCCATACAAAGCTTTAATCATCCATTCAGGAAACGGAGACCATACAATACCCAAATTATAACTTGTACTGTCATTATAGCTGTCATGTTCATCATGGCGGATGCCGACTGAAATGTCCGTTTTGCCTATTTTATGAGAATACTGGCCGAACATGGACCAAAGCTCGGTTTTATAATCTTCTTCCGTGATATTCGGCAAAAATGTCTCATTATCCATTCCCAGATAATCCGGCAGGTAACTGTCCCAGATGGGGGCACCGTCAACCTGTTTTTTACGATAAGCAGCCCCGGTGGTGAGCAACCCTTTTCCGGACAGAAAATCACGATCATAAATGAGTTCGCTGTAAACCGTATTCTCGCTGGGTGAAAATTCAAGATCTATGACCTTGCTGTTTGAATTTATGGCAGAATAATATCCCGTAAATCGCAACGCTGAATCCGGATCCACATTTTTTTTGGCTTCCAGTTTGATAAAATTTACCGGCGTACTCCGGCTTTCCAGCCAGACCAGATTCTTTTCCTGATCCGCCATGGAATAAGGCCGGGTGTAATCAGAATACCTGCCGGATACGGTCACACTATCCCCGATATTATGATTCCCCACGATCTCTATAAAATGGGGCCGATTCGACCGCTCATATCCGTACCGGTCATCCGGGGAAACAGGAATTCCGTTATTATCCCCCCAGAAACCGACGATAATGCCGGTGCGGTCATCTGCCTCATCTTCCCTACCGATAATGGATATAAACCCGTCCCAGGCCCCTGCATCATACCCCGCATTCATATAATACCCTTTAAAACTCCCCGGGGAACCGTAATATATCCCGGTTTCCACCCCGTTTAAATCTTTGCCGGTCATGGGAACAACATTAACAATGCCGGCAAACGCGTCCGGACCCCATAATACGGACCCAGGCCCCCGTATAATCTCAATTCGTTTAACAGGCACAAGTGACAACTCTTCATCAAGGGGATGAACGGATTTTGTCATATCCGACAGCATGGGCACAGTGTCATATAAAAACAATACGGAATCAGGGATGCCCCTGAGATAGGGACGGGTCCCCCATTCCTTTTGTGCCATATAAAAACCGGGGACCTGGGAAAGGGCCTGCCCCAGCGTAAACATTCCGTTTTCCTCAATAACTTCTTTTGTGATCACAACCGCTACAGCCGGGGCCTGCTGGGCGCTTTCCTCCCGCCGGGACGCAATGGAAAGGACATCAAGCTCTTCCCCGACAAACATGAGCATGGTGTCCTCCGGATCAGATGCCCACGCGGTTCCCCGCCCGGTCCACGGAAACACCGTCCCTGCGATAAGCACAAACGTCAATAATACTTTAATCACCGGTTTTTTAATAATAATATTATCTATCATCATTTTAATATATTCAAGCATCTTCATCTGCTGCCTGTTTAGCGAGCACCCTGAATTTTGCCCGGGTAAGCCCCAGTAATTTGGCGGCAGCAGTCTGATTGTTTCCGGTCAGTTCAAGGGCCTGTTTGACAAAATCATACTGGATCGTCTCAAGGGAAATGCCCTCAGGGGGCAGATCAAACCGATCATTTGTACAGGTGGCAGTCGGCATTGACCTTAAAAACGACAATGTTTCCGCCGTCACGCTACCATCCCCGGGGTACAAAATCATGACCCGCTCCATGGCATTTGCCAGTTCTCGTACATTGCCCGGCCAGCTATACTCCTTAAGCGTCCGAATCGCCCCGTCGGTCAAAGTAACCGCCTTGCCGTCTTTGAGCTGTTTTAAAAAATATTCGGCCAGCGGAACAATGTCATCAACCCGGTCCCTGAGCGGCGGGGCTTCAAGGGGGAATACATTTATCCGGTAATACAGATCCTGGCGAAATTTTCCGCTTTCGACCAGTTTGTTTAAATCCTGATTGGTCGCACAGATAATCCGCACATCCAGAGGAATCTCCTGATTTCCGCCAACGCGCTGAATCTTTTTATCCTGAAGCGCCCTTAAGAGTTTGGCCTGGGCCTCTTGCGGCAGGTCCCCGATTTCATCTAAAAACAATGTCCCGCCGTTGGCATATTCAAATTTTCCTTTTGTTCGGCGATCCGCACCGGTAAACGCCCCTTTTTCATGACCGAACAATTCTGATTCCACCAGGTTCGGGGAAATAGCGGCGCAGTTTACAGGAACAAACCGTGCCTTGCTGCGGGGGCTTGAATGGTGTATAAAACCGGCGATCACCTCTTTACCGGTACCGGATTCTCCGGTGATTAACACAGCAGTATCTGATTTGGAAACACGGGACGCGTTTTTCATTAATTCGGTCATTTCTTTGGATATATAAACGAGTTCCCTTCCGCCATACACCTCCAGAAGCTGCTGTTTTAAATCAATATTTTCTGCAATGATCCGGGAAATACCCAAAGTCCGTTCCACAGTCAAAAGAATCCGCTCTTCCTCAAACGGTTTGGTAATATAATCCGCAACCCCCTGACGCATGGCGTCGACAGCCGAATCAACGGTCGCAAAAGCGGTGATGAACACAACGGGGCAGGGGATATCCAGTTCCTTGATAGCATTCAAAAGCTCCATCCCGTCCATGTTGGGCATACGGATATCGCTTATAACCATATCATAGGGATTGGCCTTGATCATCTCCAGGGCCTTGGCCCCATCCCCTGCCCGGTCAACACTGTATCCCTGACGGACCAGCATAATAGACAACAGGTGCTGCATTTTTTCTTCATCATCAACAACTAAAATATAAGCCATGATCTATCTGTTTACTCCATCCGTATCATACAAATCAATTATTTTAGGTTCTCTCGGTATTTCAATATGAAACCTCGCGCCGTTTGAACGCCTGTTGCTGGCGACAATGCTTCCATTATGCGCCTGTATGACCTGGGCCGTGTATGCCAGCCCGAGCCCGGTCCCTTTTGACCGTGTGGTCACAAAGGGATCGAATATTTTATCCTTTATCTCATCGGAAATCCCGACTCCGTTATCTGTGATATCAACTTCCCAGGTTTCTGCCAGGCATTGGGCGTAAACCGAAATTACTCCGTTTTCCCCGCATGCTTCCGCCGCGTTTTTCAAAATATTGTCTATGGCCCGGCGAAATAAATCAGGGTCCAGATATGACAGGCAGGATGCCTCCGGGATCCGGCAGTTCACTTCCATCTGCTGCGCTGTTGTCATACGTCCGAACCGGTCAATACACTCTTTGAGCATGGCGTTGGCATCCACGATTCGAAAGGACGGCTTTGCCGGTTTGGCAAAAGATAAAAAATCTTCTATCAATCCGTTGATTCGGGCAATCTCCTCCTCAATATACCCGACAATAATTTTATTTGACGGATCAGCCGGATCCTTTTTCAAAACATCAAAGGAACTTTTTATAATTCCCAGCGGATTTTTGATTTCATGGGCGATCATCATGGAAAATTTTCCCATCTCTGCGAGCAAATTCTGCTGCGCCATTTCGCGGTTAACTGCCTCCACCGCTTTTCTGCCCCTCTCCAGAGAATCGAGCATGGAATTAAACGCCAGGGCCACCTCCCTGGTTTCCGGAATATTACCCGGAATTGTTCTTCGCTGAAGCTCTCCTTCACCGACCATTCTGGCTGTCTGGACGAGCCGGGTCAGAGGAGAAATCAGAGACCGTGACATAAAAAAGAAAATAATCAGGCATAAACCTGCCAGTCCTGCGGTAAGCCATATAAATCTAAAAGTAATGATTTTTAACAGACTGTTAATCTGCGAAGTACTGAATATAATTTCTACTTTTCCGATAATATCCACCGGTCTATTGGTCATGGGGGCCTGAAACACACCGTGAAATGCCAGGCTTTCGTCATTGGATTCTTTCAGCCGTACCGGTGCCTCAACAGTGTCAAACGGGCCGGGGATCACCTTGGCTGCCGCAGCAAGAATTTCACCGGAATTGTTGTATATCATAACCTTGGCCACATCCCTTTCAGAAAGAAGGTTTTCCGCAAGTCGATCCAGCATGGATCGCTGATCAATCAAAATCCCCAGCTCTGAATTAAGCGCCAGATATTTTGCGAGAAATAAAAACCGTTCTTCAAACCTGCTTTGCACAAATTTATGAAATGTTTTCACCCCAATATACCCCAATGTACATGAAGTCAGACTGATAATCATTAACACTGCGAGCAACAGTCTTGTATGTATTCCAGGACTTCTCATGGCCCGAACGTAATCGATGATATTAATGGTTTAGAAAATACAATCTCCAGTTTTTCCAATACAGCTTTATTTAGCCATGTTTGAAAAACAGGAACCCGGTTATTGACAACATCCTTGTGCCGTAACATATCTATTGCCAGATCAGCCGTCTGCCGCCCGAGTGCTTTATAATCAAACACAAAGGCCATGGCAGCCCCGGATTCATAAAAAAATTGATTGTAACCGACCACAGGGACCTTATTCAACACCGCCTGTTTTATAATATGCAGGGCAATACTTTCAGAAATCACGGTTCTATCCGGTATCAGCCATATGCAATCAACCGCTTGCCAGCATTGCTGGAGACGCTTTGGAATCTGTTTTTTGGAAGAAACGGACAAGGAAACGATCTGGAGCCCAAGGGTTGACGCTGCAACGACAGCCTCATTAAAAAACCCGGCATTATTTGCCGGGTCATAAAAAATGCCGATTCGTTTCACGGACGGAAACCCCTGCTGCATCATTTTCAACTGATGAAAAGGTGGTATATTTAAAGAAATGCCCTGTACCGATGCTTTGAAGTCAATCACCTTTTGCGGATTTAAAATAATTGAATATATCTTTAAAATACGTTCATCCGTAAATGTTTTCCAGACAAATGCGGCTGCCTCCGGTCCAACAGCCACAACCAGCCCGATATTGCCTTCGGCAACAAGCCTGTCGGCCAGATCGCTCTTGGCCTTATCCGCATATCTATCCAGCATGAAAACCTGCACATCCGCATCCAGTGCTTGATCAAACCGGCTTCGAATGCTGTCCGCCGCTTCAATATATGGCCTGATATTTTTTGATACAAACAGCGCGATATCGGAAAAAACCTTTGGCCCGGTTTCTTCGGATAATGCAAGGGCCGGGGCGCATAAAATGATCATGCACATGGTACATATGAAAAAAATAAAGCTATTTGATGTGATACGATATTTCATCAGTCAGGATGAGTTTGTTTGATTTTTATGACGCCATCAATTATCAGAATCCGAAAACATTCCACCCCCTACCCTTGATTTAAACTCTCTTGTAATTTCATCCACATCATCTCCGGTTGCAATTACAGAGGGGGTAATCAACAGGATTAATTCATTTCTGGATAATTCTTTTTTCGTTTTACCAAACAAAAAATTTATTACCGGTATATTAACAAACCAGGGGGTACCTGATTCTCCGTCGGATTTCGTCTCCTTGATCAGCCCGCCAATAACAATCGTCTGTCCACTCTGGACGGTCAGCGTGGTGGTGGTACTCCGCTTGAAAAAAGAGGGATATTCCTTATTCCCGACAGTTACATTTGACGCCTGCTCACTGATCTCCTGATCAATATCCATGGTCACAAGCCCGGATTCATTAATGTTTGGCGTTACACTAAGCATAATCCCGGTATCCCGATACTCTATATCCGTTTCAAATAAATTATCATTATTATCCGTATATTGATATTGAGAGGAGGCAACCGGGATTTCCGTGGAGATATCGATGCTTGCCGGTTTGCTGTTTGAAGCAAGAATTGATGGGGATGACAGAATATGCACCTTGTTTTCGGAAGCCAGGGCGGATATGGCTGCGGTCCACCGCTGGGAATTTCCAATGGTAAAATTTAAACCCGAATTACCCATGGTCGCGTTCAACAGGCTGGTACTCATATTTGCATCGCCTTTGACATATGACCATTCAACCCCCATCTGGGTGGACTCATCTAAAGTGATTTCAGCAAGGGTCACTTCAATTAAAACCTGGCGGGGCAAAATATCAAGCTTTGTCAGCAGATTCTTGACGATCTGATAGTCTGCGGGTGTTGCTTCAATAATCAACGAATTGCGGGACTCATCCGTGGTTATTTTTACTTCCCCGCGCAACGTTCCCGAACCTATCGTGACATCGGCCCCTGAAATTGGTTTGGATTCTGGTTTTTTTGCCCGCTCCGCTGCCTTTGCCGCCTTTGCATCCATTCCTAAAGGGTTTCGAAATGTTGATGATGACGCAGTTCCCTGGTTTTTATCCTTTTTTTCTGATCTACCGGTAAACACTGTATTTAATATATTCGCGATATCCGATGCCTGTCCGTTTTTAACCGGATAAAAATATATTCCGGCCTCCGTACTATCGCTGGGCACATCATATTTTTCGATAAATTCATCTAATTTATCCAGCAACCTGGGATTTGAACTCACCGCAAGAAGGATATTTAACCGGGTAATGGGGATAAAATTGACATCTGTTTTCACCGCATCCCCATAGGATAAAAGCAATTTCTCCAGTATGCCGGCCAGGGAATCCACATCTCCGTATTGAATCGGGTAAAACCGATAATTCACACGCTCAAACACATCCGTGTCAAACACGGAAACCAGGCGAAGCACTTTCTTGATATTGTATGATTTATCCACCACGATCAGTATATTTGTATCTTCCTTTGATATGATGGTGCCGTCTGTAGAGATAAACGGTGTTAAAACCTTGCTCATCTCCGCAACCGACACAAAATGCAAGGGGATAATTTGAACAATTATTCGTTCTTCAGGCGGGACCAGTAAATCATCACGCCCCACCCTTGACATGATGGGCAGCCGTGATGCGTCTTTGGCATGAATAATTTTATATATCTTGTTTTGCTTTACCGCAGTCAGGCCGTTGACATCCAGTATCTGATAAAATATCGGGAATAGATCCTTTTTGCTTAACTCACCGGATGTATGAATTGTCACTGCCCCCCCCACTCCTGAATCAAGCATATAATTAATTTCAAGCAAATCCGCCAAAGTGCGAATCACCTCCACCAGATCCGCATTATCAAAATTAAACACCAGGCCTTTATTTTTAACAGCATCCGTTTTTTTAACGTCATCCGGCTGGTTTTCATTTGTCGGAACATCACCTGCAAATGCATTGCCGCAAAATATGAATGCATAAAAAATTACACTTAAAATCAATAGATTAAATCGCATCATGTCAAATTTCATTTTATCCTTCTCTTTATTTTTCCAAAAGGGGTGTTAATGATTTCGAATTTTCCATCCTCTGAGAGCACTGCTTTTCCCTGTTTCTTTGATTTGTCTGCTCTTGTTGTTGCGGCTTTCCTCTTTGCCGCTCCAGCTTTGCTGCTGTATGACCCGGCTTTACCCCCTGCGCTGATTACTTGGGGCGCTTTGCTTTTCTGCGATTTTGATCTTGACGTTTTTTGTTTTCGCTTTTTTTGTTTTTCAGGATCATATAAAGACACATTGTAATTCTTAGTGCCGTCGCTTAGTAAAACATGATCCTCCTTGATTTGTTTAACATTAAGATCGCCGATCTTGTCACCTTCTGCAATCCACAAATTTTCCTTGTTGCCCTTATCCCTGATTGGATTATTGATCAACGCCTTCTTGTAATCATCCATCAGGATAACGCCGTAAAGCACCACTTTCTCGCCATCAACCTTGACCTCTTCTTCAGTTACAGGCAGAGATTCTGCCTCTTCTTCAATATTTGCCATTCGGTCCGACGAAAACAGATTATTATCCACGATCACATCATATGCTGATTTTGATTGCGGTTTGTGCCTGGCCGTGGTTCTCTTTTTAGACGAAATGGTATCGGCTTTACCAGCAGTGAGCTCCGGAATAATGCCTGTTTCTTTTTGCCATATATCCCAGATGCCGACACTGATAATTGCAATCAATATCATCAAAAAAATATTAATAATCCAGATTTTGGAGAACATTAACCTTAACTCCTCGACTCCTTATTTTTCATTATTCCCTGAACCGTAATTGTTGCCCGGATATTCCCTTCCAGCTTCCGTCGTGTCAAATCGATATTCATGGCTGTTATAATTAATAATTTTGGAGATACTGCCATTTCATAGAGAATTTCTTTTAATTGCAGCACATTTGAATTAAAAGAAAATCTTACCGGAATCTTGATATAAATTTGTTCGCCGGGTTCCGTCTCTTTTAAAACCTGCATGGTTTTAATTTTTACATTATTTGTATGGGCAATTTCATTTAACATATTCTGCAGTTCAACAGCCGCCAGAGAAGGTGTCTTGCCGGAAAACAATCCGGATTCCATGCGGTTTAGAATACGATTTAGATTGATACGTTCCTTATTGATGCGCTCCCTTTGATTGACAACGTTTAAATATTTTACAATATGATTTTTTTTAATGGCAATTTCATCGGATACTGAAACAATGCCATGTATATTTGGATAAAACCGATAAATCATACCAAAAAACAACAGCACTGCGCCGCCGATCAGGATATACTTTCTTTCTTTATTTATTTTTATTGAGTTAAACATAGAATCCTATTCTTATCGGCCGACAATGCTAAGCCCGATTCGAAAAACCTCCTTATCATTCTTGGCCTTTCTGATAGTTGAAAGAAACTTGACGTCCTCAAATAATGGAGACGCTTCCAGCAATGGAATTAGTTCCGAGGCGGATTCCGCTTCGCCATAAATATTTAATTTGTTTTTCGACAATTTAAAATCTTTTAGCCAAGCAGTTTCAGGAATAATTTCAGTTAATTCTTTAACTACATCGACGATATTTACATTGGTCGGCCTCAGCGCCTCCATATAGCGGATGCGTTTTTCAAGTTTTGTTACGTCAGCCCGAATCGCTTCAACCTTAAACGCTTCAGACCGCAGACGCGCAAGCTCCGTATCAAGTTGCGACATCATAAATCGCTGGGTCGCCAGGTGGCTGCCTGCCCAGACAAGTCCTGACAAAAGCAGCAAAACGACCAGGACTGTCATAATCAGGTAACTTGTCCGATCCGGCTTTGTCCTTAAATGGGCCGGCATGATATTGAAATCAACGGGAACCTTCCCTACCCCCTTTAACGCAAGACCATAGGCTGGAATAAATCTTTCATCAGATACATTGTTTTCGCCTTTATCCGCATAAACAATATCAAACCCTTCCGCCTTTGCATGTGAGATCACTTCGTCGGTCTTACAAGAGCCGTATAATACCAGTTTCGTCCGTGTATGGTTGTCTAAAAAAGTATTTTTAATTTTTATCAGCTGTTCAACAACTCGATTTTCCCCTTCAAAGCCGTCACCGGTAAAATCAATAGATCTTGTATACAACATCGCCTGGTGTTGAATAAGCATTATATCAAATCCATTATTTTGAAAATGGATAAGGACAACCCGGGCCTCCGGGTTACCCGGGTTGCCATTATGACTTAAATAATAATTGGATACAGCTGCGGGAATAATCTCAACACCGGATATCCCTTTTTTCAGCAGGCCGGCTATCTGAAGATAAGGCTCAAATTCCTTTTTCTTAACAACCACCAAAAGTAATTTTAATTTTTCTTTTTCCTTGTCTTCCATGATAATTTGATAATCAAAATAGATATCTTCCACTGGTATGGGGATATATTTTTCCATTTCATACAAAAGGGTGGCACTCAAATTTTCTTTAACCGCCAGGGGAAATTCGATTTCCCTCGATATTGATAGTCCACCGGCAATACCCACAAAAATACCTGAAGCCTGAATGTGATAATCTGCGATAAAATTGTTTATAAATTCGGCTATATCAATATTCTTTTCATCCGGCGAGCGCGTATCATCGAGGGTGCAATGGGATTCAGCCGCTATCCGTACTCCCTTAAAAGAGCCTTTTAAATATACAATATTTACCTGATCGTTTCTGATATCTATGCCGATACCTGAATTAAACAACAAAGCAAAAAATCCTTTCATAGGTTATTTGTAGACGCCAAACCGGTTTTCAGGTCTTTGTAATCGTAAATTCCATCCCTCCATTGAACAACCTGATACTTTTTTTTAATCCGGTTATCCAGACGAATAATCCCTTCCACCCCCTCAAAAATGCGGCTGCCTTTTATGGTGCCCGTTGACCGAATGGTATAATAAGGAGATTGATTTAAGGTTAAATACCTGTAAATACCTCTATAAACATCCGGTCCGACAATCTGTTGCAACTCATTAATTGACTGGAAATCTTTGGTTTTCCGATATTCAACAACCTGGGTTACCAGGTCGTCCGTCATGCCGGGAAACGCCCGCCACAATTGAGGTGAAATGGCGTTAATGTTTACTTTATTATAATCGGTTCCTTTTTTCCTTGACCTTTTTGATCTTTTTGACCTTTTTAATCCTTTGCTGATTTTATTAACTCCGCTTACCTGAATCACCGTGATCATTTTATCCAACCCGCCATAAAAAATGTCCGGAGTCACGCCTTTAACAAGAAGCAATTCTTCCACAGACTCAAAATCAGCGTTACGGCATTGGTACGGATCAGGCAGTGATTGATAATATTGATCTTCAGCACCGTTAATCCTATGGTTGCTGTCTGCATCCTTCCAGTCCAGAATGGAATCAACAATCACATCCTTTTTCTGGTCATCGAGCTCAAAGCCGTCTAACATCAAGCGCAATAGCCCCTTATCCGCCTGATTAATATTGATTTTACCGCTGTCATTATCGATCCGGACTGAATATTCTCCATCCCCGAATACAGATCCGGCAATATCCGTGTTGATCCGCCATTCTATTTCTTCTTCATCGTTTTCCGTATCATAATCAACGGATGCAACCCTTGCCGGGTTATTCACCTGTTTAATTATCTCCAAAACCGCACGATTAAACCCAGCAACGGCAATATAATATGCCTGTGTTGATTCTTTAAAATTTCGGGTAATATTAACATGTGTTCGCATGGAATAACAAAATTCAGTGACAATGACCGTCAGGATCATCAATATCCATAGAACCATTAATAGTGCAACCCCTTTATTTGTAAACACTTTATTCATTCTATGAAAAAACCATCAACCTTTTGCTTCTTCCCCCTGAATACGGGCAACCATACTAACCGGCGCTGACTGTTCATCCATCCTGAGAGTCAACCGGACTGCCGCCGGCAGTCCGACATCTTTTTCAGTATCCCAGTCATCCTGCCATTGTAATTCTCCTGTGTCAGTTTTTTTTAAATATTCAAAAAAAATCTCATGTGCGCCATGAATTAATTCATGGAACCCGTCTTCATCCGCCTCGTACAAAACCGCTTCCGGGCTTATGCCTGCAATATTTTGTTCAAATATTTCAAAAAGTTGGCCATTATTCAACTTTCCCGATGTAATCCGGTAATTTACATACACATTACCGAATGCATTTCCAGGGGACACGGAAATTGCGGATATACATTCAAGGAATTTGTTATCCCCTTTAAAATAAAAGGATGTTTTGTCCTGTTTTTTAATTTTGTACCGGCCGACAGAAGCCAGTTGATGTTTTACAAGGCTTAAAACTATCTGCTGCCGCTGATGATTTTCAATATCCCTTTCACCGGTCTCCCAGGCACGGATCCCGATCCGAAACGCACCCATGATAATCACCAGGATGACCCCCACGATGGTTATGGATATCAACAGCTCAATAAGGGTAAATCCTTTGTTATACCGACATGCCATAGGTTATTCAGTTGATG
>JAOZOL010000339.1 GCA_029933295.1 Desulfobacterales bacterium
CGTTGCCTTACCACTTGGCTATGCCGCCAAAAAAAATGGAGCGGGAAACGAGATTCGAACTCGCGACGTCAACCTTGGCAAGGTTGCACTCTACCACTGAGTTATTCCCGCTCATTAAGCAACATAAACTAATTGTCCGCATATATTTTGTCAACAAAAAAATTACAACCAATTATACAGGGACAAAATCCATTGGCCTTACCGCATTTAACGAAATCGCATCTTCGGGGCAGGTAACCTGGCAAAGTCCGCATCCCATACATTTTTCTGCGATCACACGCATCACATTCGTTGCATCAGCATCTTTGTCAACCGGTTCAATGGCGTTAAAAAAACAACGGTCAATACAGGTCTCGCATCCACTGCACAGGTCCGCATCGATTTGTGCCTGGTATCGGCTGGGATCTAAAATTTTTAAGCCGTCTGAAATAACCAGCGGCAATGCCTGACAACAGCAACTGCAACAATTGCATATAAAATGACCCGCATGTGCCCGGTTCATGGTCACATGAACAAGGCCCTTTTCCTCGCACATTTTAAGGATATTAAAGGCTTCTTCCTTTGAAATCTCCCTGCCGCTGCCCCGGTCAATGGTATATTTTGCCGCATTATCCACCTGCAGACAAACCTCAAGCGGGTTGTCGCATTTATGAGCGATCATCCGGCAGGTGCAGTTCGTCACAGCGACTGTTTCAGCTTTTTTAATAATCTGATTGGCACTGTCAACATCCAAAACCTGCTGGGAACCTGAGTCTATGGATTCTCCAACCGGTATGATCCGGGTAAAGGCTTTGGGAAAAAACTGTTCGGCAAGACGGGCGAAATCAGGCCATTCTTCTTCCATGAACCGCTGCCACAGATCCAGATACGCCTGGGGAGCTTGTGACCATAGTATGGTCGCGTCGTGAAACTGGATCATATCCCGGCACATTTTATACCCTGTGGAGCCGCCTTTAAAAGATTTAAAGGCCACCCCCTTATGATAAAGCGTCCGGCAGTCTTTTTCCACTTCATCAACCGTTCTGCCTGTTTTTTCAGCAAGTTGTTCCGGGGTTCCGGGCATTGCCATCAGGAGCTGTGCTTCTGAATCATCCACAATCATGCGAAAAAGTTCAGGGATCAATTTGGAGCCGGTCAGCATTATTTTATCAGTCATCTGTTCATAAATATTTTTACTCATGGCAGGCCTTTCGTCCTCGGATTTAATGGTTCTATCTAATAAACATCCTTCATTTTGCTATATATATTCACTGAAATCAACGCCTCGATTTTGGCCTCTGACCTTCATCCAGTCCTGCTCATCTTTGGGACGCTGCGTTACTTCTTCTGCTTTTTTTCGAATCAGACGGATGGATTCCGATGGACAGGTGGAAATACATAGTCCGCAGCCAATGCACCGGTCTTTGTTCACATGATAAACCTCATCGATCTCCTCAATCGCCCTGACCTGGCATCGCTCAGATTCACAGACACCGCAGGCGATACAGGTCTCCTGGTCAATTTCCGCATAATAGCTCGAATTAACGGCATCTGTAAATCCAAACTCATTCATCCCCCGAAGCACCCCGCAGCAGCAGCCACAGCAGTTACAGATAAAATAATGACCGCTTTCAATATTCTGTGCTAAATGGACAAGCCCCGCCTCTTCGGACTTTTTAAGCACCCCGTAGGCCTCCTCCTTTGAGATCGCCCTTCCCCAATGGGTAAATTGTTCCATGGCCCCGGGAATCGGCGCAATCGCCAAACACACTTCCATGGGCTTGTCACATCGCTGGCCTAAAAGGGCCTTTTCTTTTTTGCAGATACAATTCGCCACAGCAAAGGACTGACCGTTTTCAATAATGGTTGAAACTTTCTCAAAAGATAGTGCTTCATGCTGCCCCGATGCTTCCTGTTCAACGGGAATTGTTTGCATGAACTGAGGCTTATCATTAAAAAACTGTTTTGCCAGGTAAGGGGCATATTCTTCTGTTAACTCAGCAAATTCCCGGTCCATGCGGTTAAGCTGGAATTCATAGATGCCGAGAACCCAGGGAATAATTTTAAACAGCATGATGCCTTCCACTTCTACGCCAAAAAGCTCCCCCCTTCGCCACATGGAGATCAGCATATCCTGCAGACCCTCTAAAGGCCTTCCCGTCCGTTCCGCAATCTGTTCAACCGTTTCAGGCGTCAGCTTTAAATCACAAAAAAGATCCGCCTCCTCGGGGGTAAAAATTTTTTTCAGCAATTTAATTTCCACACCGCTTTCGGTTGATGGAAACCCGTTGGGCAAGGTGTCGAGAAGCTTTGCGAGTTTATAATAAATTTCATCAGCCATGACTATTCCTTTCATTTGTTTAATCAATACGTCAATAATTTCCGAAAACGCACAAAACAATCAACCCCTGACCATGCGGTAATAATCAATGCGATCCACAACAACACGTATCCGATGGCATGAAAATCAATACCAAAATAGTTATAATGAATCAGCAGCGGCACGGCGGCGATCCGAAACATGGTCAGGCTGTTCGGATGCCCCACTCCTTCAAGTAATCTTTTTTTTAACTCCATGGCTTTGACACCAGTTTATTTTTGTGATTTTTCCCAGTCCGCCATAAAAGCCTTGATTCCCTTATCGGTCATGGGGTGTGCGGCCAATTTTGCCAACACACTAAACGGAATCGTAGCAATATCAGCGCCCATTAACGCGGAATCAAGAACATGCAGGGGATTTCTGACGCTTGCCACAATAATTTCGGTTTCATAATCATAATTATCAAAGATGGTCACCATCTGATCCACAAGCACCAGTCCATCCTGGGACAGATCATCCAAGCGCCCCACAAACGGGCTTACATAGCTTGCCCCGGCTTTTGCCGCCATCAATGCCTGAAGCGTTGAAAAAACTAAGGTTACATTTGTTTTAATACCTTCTGATGACAAGGTTCGCACGGCCTTTAATCCATCAATGGTCATGGGAATCTTTACCACGATATTTTCATGAATTTTGGCCAGGTCCCTTGCTTCGGCGACCATACCCTTTTCTTCAAGGCTGATCACTTCAGCACTGATGGGGCCGTCTACGATTTCACAGATATCCTTGATAATCTCCTTAAAATCTCTGCCTTCTTTTGCAATTAATGAAGGGTTTGTCGTGACGCCATCGGCCATCCCCATATTATTTGCTTCTTTTATTTCATCAATGTTTGCCGTGTCTATAAAAAATTTCATCGTTTTTTAAACCTCCCTGACTGTATTCTTTGATAAATTTAGATTAAATTAATTAGTCATTGA
>JAOZOL010000340.1 GCA_029933295.1 Desulfobacterales bacterium
TTTTAAGGTCTGGATTGACACAACGTCATCCTGCAGGTAATATTAACTTTTATATTTGATCACAATGCAACATATAAAAAAAGGATTCCTTCATGTTTAAAAAAGAACGTTGCGAACTGTGTGGAGACTGCCTGGTAAAATGCCAGTGGATTGATTGTGACAAGAACCAGGCCGTTGAATGGATGACGGCAATGATTGCCGGCAACCAGACACCGGTCGTTGATCAATGTATTACCTGTTATGCCTGCAATGAAATATGCCCGACCCATGCCAACCCCTTTGACCTGATTGCCGAACTCCAGGAAAAATACCAGCGGGTCGCTCAAGACATCATTGACATGACGGAGTCCAAGCTTACGTTTACCGGTGAACTGAAAAATATTCCCCAGGCCGACCGCATCATGAATATTTGTTTATTCGGCAAAACAGACGGTCATCTGATTCAGGGGGAACTCTATGATCTGCCCCAAATTGGAGGTAAACCTTATTTCTGCTGGATTCTGTTCAGCCACATGGGGGCTGAAAGTGTTCAGCAAAAGCATGCCCGGCAATTTGTCGACCGCCTTGCCGCCACCGGCGCCAAAGAAATTATATGCTTTCACGACGACTGTTATGCCATGCTTGCCGGTTTGACGCCTGAATACGGCATTGACGTGCCGTTTAAAGTGACCCATCTTTCCGAGTATCTGGTGGAATATTTAAGCGCCAACAAGGAACGTCTGGTTCCGCTGAATCTTAAAATCGCTTACCAGCGGCCCTGCGCTTCCCGCCATACACCTGAGAAAGAACATTTCATAGACGAACTGTTTGAACTATGCGGAGCAACACGGGTGAAAAGAACCTTTGATCGTGAAAATGCAAAATGCTGTGCCGCTGTTAAACTTTTACTCAACGCAGGGGACCCGAATCCGGACGTGATGGAAAATGTCCTTGATGCCAAAAATGCCGGGGCCGATGCCATTGTCTGTTTGTGTCCCATGTGTATTAATTCATTAGAAAATGCTGCTGGAGAACACAATCTGCCCCTGATTTTTATAGGAGATCTTGCCCGTATGGCGCTGGGAGAAATTCAACCTCCCGCTTTAACATAAGAGCCATTTTCAAAATGTCAGATCAGGTTCGAGGTCAAGGCGCAGGCCGACGTCGAGAATTAGATAATGTTTTGAAATTGATTCATAAAGGAGAATAGATTGATGAAAAACCAGATGCCCCCCCGCTATCAGGCAGGCGCTGACTTTTTTGACAAATCGCTGATCGATTGTTATCAAACCATCGGCTATCCCGAAGCGTGGCTTGAAGAGGGGAAAGGGTATGCTCCAGACGATGCCTATGTCATCAGCCACCCGAGCTGGTTTTATGAACCCATGCCTGCTGTACCCATGATCTCGATTTATCAGTTGCTAAAAGAATCCGTAAAAAAATATCCGGATGACACAGCGGTCATTTTTCTGGACAAGCCGGTTACATATCGGGAACTGGACGATCTTATCTGCAGATACGCTGCCATGCTTAAAGATCTGGGAATTAAAAAAGGTGATGTGGTTGCCACCATGCTTCCCAACTCTTTGCAGCATATTGTGGCATTTTACGCAGTGACCATGATCGGCGCGGTCCATACGCCCATTGATGTCATGTATCAGGAAAATGAAATTGCATACCAGATCAAGGATTCCGGAGCCCGACATATATTTATTCTTGATTTATTATACGACAAAATAAGAAATCTTTATGAAAGCGGCCAGGTTGAAAAGGTCATCGTCACAAACGTCAAAGACTGGGCGGCAGCAAATGCAATAGTTCCTTCCGCTCTGCAGTTATTCTGGGATACACCGAAAGCAGCTATGCCGGATACGCTTGATTTTTTTGAATCCTTAAAAAAATATTCACCACTTGCCGAATCTGTTGATGTTGAGCCAAAAACAGACACCGCCCTGCTTCTTTATACAGCAGGAACAACCGGTAAATCAAAAGGCGTGATTGAAACCCATTTTAATCTGGTGTTCAACTCCCTGTCCCACACCCATGCATACCGGGCCTGGAAAAGCCGGGAGGTCAATTTTTCCATTATGCCCATGTACAATTCAACCGGTTATCTGCTGTACCAGCTGCCGGTGTTATATCAGGGCGGTACGGTCATTCCCATACCGAGATTTGATGTTAAAGATGCCTTTCGTATTATCGAAACCTATGGGGTAAGTGTGATTTTCGCGCCACCGACGCTATTTATCGCATTAATGGCAAGAAAGGACTTAATTGACAGCCATGATTTAAGCAGCATTAAGGCAACGATCGGATGTGGGGCACCGGTTTCCACAGAAGTTCAGGAAAGCTGGAAACATCTGACCGGTATCCCCCTGTTAAACGGCTGGGGGATGACCGAAACAAACAGCGGCGGCATTATATCCATACCCGGCATTAAGGAAAAGTTCGAGGCCATCGGTATCCCGGTCTATTCAGAAGTTAAAATCACAGATGATATGGGAAATATCGTTCCCCGGAATGTGAAAGGTGAAATCTGTTACCGGGGGCTCCAGGTCGCGGCAGGATATTTCAATAATGCAAAAGAAACAGAGGCTGCCTTTTTACCGGACGGATGGCTCCGGACCGGAGATCGCGGGTATATTGATGAAGATGATTTTGTTTATTTTGTCGATCGCATCAAAGACCTGATCGTGGTATCAGGACACAATATTTCACCCATTGAAATCGAAAACGTCCTGTACCTGCACCCGGCCATAGAAGAAGTCGCCGTGATCAGCCAGCCGGATCCCTATCGCGGCGAAACAGTGAAAGCGGTCATATCGCTTCAATTTGAATATATGGGCAAAGTGACTGAACAGGACATTATCGATTTCTGCAAAGAGCATCTGGCGGCATATAAAGTCCCCCGAATTATTGATTTTCGGGACATTCTGCCGAAAAGCCCGGTGGGCAAAATTTCAAAACATGAACTCAAGGGTGAAAACCCAGCATGACTTGTTGGGTTACGCCGCCTCAGACGGATCAACCCAATCTACACAAAACATACTTTCCGTTCCAGATGACCGGCCGAACCGGCAGCATGCCTGCAGCCTGCAAAGGAGAGTTTATTCATGGACAAATCTTTCCATTATTATTGTATTCGTGTTTTGGCTGAAAAAGCGGGGTTTTCCTCTCATGACGCGCAGACCATCGCCTATGCAAGCCAGTATACTGATGACGCCACTGAACATGGCAAAATGAAAATCCTCAATATACCGGCGAGTTTTCAGTATCCCCGGTTTGATAAACACAAA
>JAOZOL010000341.1 GCA_029933295.1 Desulfobacterales bacterium
TATCGATATTACGCCAGCGGATTTTAATGAGATCTATGGTTTTGCTTACCGTTATGCCGTCGAACGGCTGGCGCAGGTAGTTAAAGCCGAAGATATCATGACAAGCAAAGTGATTTCCGTTTTACCGGATACATCGCTGATCAAAACTGCCCGGCAGATGGCGGCAGCTAATATTTCCGGTGTGCCGGTGATCAGTGAAGACCAGGCAGTTCTCGGTATCATCTCAGAAAAAGATTTTTTATTTAAAATGGGAGCGGATGATACCGGATCATTTATGGGCGTGATTGCTGAATGTCTTTCTAATCATGGATGTGTGGCTAAGCCTATACAGGGAAAAACCGCGAAAGACATCATGATTACTCCGGTAATTACCGCTTTGGCGCACACCCCCATTTCTGAACTTTCTAAAATGCTTGCCGATAATCAAATCAACCGGATACCGGTGACCACCGGCGATGGGAAACTGATCGGAATTGTTTCTCGCGGAGATATTGTTGATTCCTATTGCGCAAGGATTTTTTAAGCTGAGGGTTTGGTTATGGAATTTTTCAAAAAAATGAAGGGCGTTACCAAAAGCCCGCCGCCGGTCAGCCTGTTTGAGATGGTCTGGTCCTGGATCGGCTCATTTATAGGCATTGCCGCTGTTGCCTACATAAACTACCAATTGTTTGACGATACAGACCAGGTGATGATTATCGGGTCGTTCGGCGCGTCAGCTGTTTTAATATACGGCGCAGTCAGAAGTCCGCTGGCCCAGCCCCGGAATTTGGTGGGCGGGCATATTTTATCTGCTATTATCGGGGTGTCGGTGTATAAATTACTGCCTGGGCAATTGTGGCTGGCATCTGCGCTGGCGGTTTCCACGGCAATTTTTGCAATGCACGCTACAAAGACCCTGCATCCCCCGGGAGGGGCCACGGCTCTGATTGCAATCATCGGAAGCCAGAAAATTCACAGCCTTGGTTATATTTACGTGGTCCTGCCGGTCGGTCTGGGCGCGATTATTATGCTAATTGTTGCACTGGTAATAAACAATATCACCAAACATCGGCGGTATCCTGAATTCTGGGTGTGATGGTTTTATTATTTACCGAATTAAATAACGGGATGTTTTGCCAAACTGAAAAATGATGGCGTCACGTTTTAACCCTTTCTTTTCGGCGGATATTGTTTCGTTAATCCGCGCTTTCTTTACAAATTCCCTTATAAATTCCCCTACAAATTCAACGACTGATAGATTCCCCGGGCAATGATACTGATTTTCCCCTGTTGTTTCAGGCGGTAAATAATATTTCTTACTTTCTGATCGTCAAAACCGGATTTGGCAGTTATTTCTGCGAAACGGATGCTTTTTCTGTGCTTCTTTATGATCTGTTCAACCACTCCGGCAGCAGTGGTTTTTTTTGATTTGTTTTTCGCAGCTGATTTTGATTTTTTTGTTGGGATCGCTGGTTTTGTTGATTTTGCCTTCAGTGGTTTTGGGATGCCCGCCTTTTTCTTTTTTTTTATTTTAAGTACCGGCTTTTTTTTCAGGCCAGCACTCTTTTCCTGTCCGTTCAGGTCGATTCCGAAAATATCAGACAACGCATCATTATCTTCAATAACACGGGATGTTTTCTTTTTCGCTTTGGACAGAAGTTCTTTTTTGCTTTCCCTGATTGTTTCAGAAACCAAATCATTCATCTTCATTTTTCTTAAAATAAAAAACAGGTGCGGGTCATCATCCAGCCGTGCGCCGATACCGTATAGAGTTGCAGCAACATGCTTACACATATAGGCCCAGTCCGGACAACTGCATTCAAACTTTATTTCATTTGGCACGGGGAACAAGCCGCTGCCTTTTTCAGTAAATATTTTTTCCAGTTCTTTGGGAAATTTTCCGGCAATCAGCTGCTGCATGCTTTCCATCTTACCTGTGCATACCTGTTTAATTGTAGCCCAGTTTTTTTTCGGCATTGCTTTGATAGCCACGGAAACGGAGTACGGTTTTGTCGCTGAACCATGGACCAGAGCCGTGACTTTACCGGGAGTGATCTGCAAATCCAGAACAGCCCCATGACGGACATAACTCCGGCCCCTGCCGATCCGGTTACTGTAATCCGCGTACTTTTCCAGATTTTTGTTCCACGCGTTTCCCCACCATGTTCTTGCCAGTGCTTTGCCTTCTATGATGACCGGGTTGATATCGGGATTTTTCTTTCTTAACTGTTTGATTTTTTTTTCAGCCCTGGCTTTTTTCTCAGCAACCGACACATATTTGGGAAAACCGTAAAAGCTCATTGATATTTTTCCTTGTTCCGGGTTTTTGATTCCGATTTTATAATGATAATTTAAACAGGTCGATGATGTCTTTGTTTTCCATTTCCGTAATCATTGACTCGCCGGACGCTGTGATTACCTGATCGGACAGCTGTTTTTTATCTTCCAGCATCTGATCTATTTTTTCTTCAATCGTTCCTTTGGTGATAAATTTGTGTACCACCACATTTTTTTTCTGTCCGATCCGAAACGCCCTGTCTGTGGCCTGATTTTCAACCGCCGGGTTCCACCACCGGTCAAAATGAATCACATGATTGGCTTTGGTCAGGTTCAGGCCGACACCGCCGGCCTTTAAGGATAAAATCATAAACGGATAATAGACGTCACTTTGAAACTGATCAATAATCTTTTTCCGTTTTCCCACCGCCAAACTGCCATGAAATACCAGCCCGCTTCGATTAAAAATTGTTTCAAGAAAACCGTTGAGCGGTTCGCACATCTCCTTGAACTGTGTGAAAACAAGTACCCGTTCCCTTTTTTCATAAATGGTTTCGCAAATTTCTTTAAGTCTTTGAAATTTTCCACTGTCTTTTTCGTTAAACTGTCCACTGCCGGCAAATTGATCCGGGTGGTTGCAAAGCTGTTTAAATTTCATCAAAGAAGACAGCACCACCCCTTTTCGCTGAATGCCGTCGGTGGTTTCAATAAATTTTTTAAGATCTGCGACCGCTTTTTTGTAAAGCACGACCTGTTTTTTACTTAACCCGGCATAGGTTTTCATTTCTACCTTATCCGGCAGATCCGAAATTACGGTTTTGTCTGTTTTCAAGCGCCTTAATACATAAGGCGAGACAAGTTTACGCAATCGGGCATACCCATTTGGATTTTTTTTCAGCTGCTTTGAGAATTGCTTAAACTCTGTTTTATTTCCCAAAAGGCCGGGGTTTAAAAAATCAAAAAGTGACCATAAATCGGAAATTCTGTTTTCAACCGGGGTGCCGGACAT
>JAOZOL010000051.1:0-3833 GCA_029933295.1 Desulfobacterales bacterium
GCCGGAATGGTCACCTGAAATTTATCTTTGACTTTTACAAGTGGCATTTTGCCGGCCTCCTTACTTGCTCTTAGAGCGATGATGCAGGAGAAAGGAAAATGGGGTATCCGGGAGTTGGCAAAAAAGGCAAATCCTGATCCCGGGTTTGTGCCCAGGTTGGCCCGGGAATTGGAGGAAAGAAATTATGCCGTCTAACCCAAATTTTTGATGTCTTTGTGAATCTTTCAAGCAATATAAAGAAGTAACCTGCTAACGGCGAATAGGGCCGAGTTAACCATTTGAAGCAAAGAAGCGCTATGGCCTGGTAATATTAAATTCTATTTTCCAGTCGATTTATGATTTCATTTTGGATCGGAATACCCAGGTCAACATAGGTTGCGTTGTATCCGCCAACTTTTACAATCAGGTCCTGATAGTTTTCAGGATGCTTTTGCGCATCCTGAAGCGTTTCGGTTGATACCACCGTTGGCTGGATCTGCATGCCGCCTTTTTTAAAAAAATCTTTGGGCGTATTTTTATGAACGCGCACGGACAGGTCTGTGGTAAATGCCTTTATATTTTTATAAGCTTCCAAAAACAGATAGGACAAGTCATTGGTCGAATCAGTCCCGTCCTTTTTCATTCCCGAAATCGTGATTGTCTGCGTGTTCTGCCCGAGAGCATTCGCGATTGTCGTTAATTCGGCCGGGAGCAGCGTGACGTTCCATGTGAGCTTTAAGTTTAATTCTTCTATCAGTTCCAGGGCGGATTCCCGCGTTATCCTATTTAACCAGTATTGAAAGAGAGGAATCATACTCAAGTCTTTTACCTTGTATGAATTTATTGTTATCTCCATCCACCAGAGTAAATGTCCATACGCCTTCTCTTGGTGGAATAAATGAAAAACTCCCGTTGCTGTCTGTAAAAATAACGCTATCTCCAATATCTTCCTTGATGAAACCGGCTGTAGTTGTATCAATTTCTGTATCGCCTGCTGGATAGTTGAGATATTCAATTTGTATTTTTGCGTGAGCAATCCGCCTGCCTTCGTCATTGACGGCCTCGGCCCTAAAAAGACTTCCGGCATACACACTATATGGTTGGACCAATGGTATTATTTCAGGCATATTCGTGAGCACCCGATTCGGCCAATCACTGGTAACACCCAAATAATTAAGACAAAGTTTCGCTACTTTCTGCCTGTGGAGATTTTCCTGTTCTTTCCAATGCGCTTTATGCTTTACAACAACAATGTAGTCTCCAGGCTTGAAAAAACCACTTTTTTTATTTATTGGGATTGTATATGTCGCTCTTTTCTCACCTCTCACCGTATAATAATCGGGGATAGCAACATCATTTAAGTTTATTTTTTTCTTTTCATGAATTATAAAAATTGAATCCAAACCTTTAATGTCTTTTGAATCTTCAGCGCCTAAGCGTATCCCCATAAGATTAGAACCGGTAAAGGGATGAAAATGAAGAACTTTAACGGTTTTCCGGCCATTTTTATTTATGTGTGGGATAAGAGTCGTGGTATGTGCTATGGCAGATACAGGGAATAGCACTATTATGGAAAAAAGAGTTATAAAATATTTCATCGCACGATTCCTTATATGTGATATTTTATATGTGTGTTGAGTATTAAGAGAACTGAGTCCGGACGTGCTTTACGAAAAAGCCGGGTCTTTTGGTCCCGGCTTTTTTTAATTCTTTGCTTCAGTTGACAAAAGTTTCACCGCTTCCGCCTGCCTGACAAGCCAGTTCCAGTTGCGGTCCACTTCCTGCTGGAATGCGTCCACAACGTCTTTGTATTCCGGTTTTTGAAGGTGCTTGAATCTTCCCTGGAGAAACATCCACTCGGAAACCGGAATATCTTTTTCGGGCGTATAATTTATTTTGTACTCGCCGTCAATCACCTCGTACATGGGCCAGTATTTTGTCTCAACTCCAAGTCGCGCCACTTCAACCGCCAGGTCAGGGGCGATCTTCCATCCGGGAATACACGGAGACAGCAGGTTGATAAATGCCGGCCCGTCCAGCTCAATGGCTTTTTTCAGTTTTTCAGACAAATCCACAGGATTATGAATGCTGGCCTGGGCCACATAGCCGATATTATGGGCCACCATGATGCGTGTCAGGTCTTTTCGGGTGCCCTGGCGGCCGAAACTTTGTTCTCCCTTGGGGGTGGTGGTGGTTGATGCGCCCATGGGGGTTGCGCTGCTTCTCTGTACACCGGTGTTCATGTAAGCACCGTTGTCATAACAAATATAGACCAGGTCATGTCCCCTTTCCATGGCGCCGGAAAGGGACTGCAGACCGATATCATAGGTGCCGCCGTCACCGCCCATGGCAATGAATTTATACGGTTTTGTAATTTTTCCCTTCTTTTTCAGCACCCGGTACATGGTCTCCACACCGCTCATGGAAGCGCTCACATTTTCAAATGCCGTATGAATCCATGGAATTTTCCATGCAGAATAGGGGAAGATAGAAGATGCCACTTCCAGGCAACCAGTGGCATTGCCTGCCACAATTTCATAACCATCGGTTACGCGGGTAAGCATTTTGGTAAATATGGGAACCGGGCACCCCGCGCACATACGATGCCCGCCGGCAAACGCGCCGTCTTTTTTTGCCATTTCCTGTAAGCTGGGCATCGTTAACCTCCCCTGACTTTCAGATAATCAAACATTTTTTCCACCCTGTTGGTTTCAAGATATGTTTTGTTTTCTTCAAAAATATCATGGATATCAGACATGAAGAGTTCTCTACCACCAAGTCCGAATATCCGGTTATAAACCATTGGTTTTTGAGGCGCATTAAACAGCGCCGTGCGTATTTCAGTAAACAGCGGGCCATATGCGCCCATGCTTTCCGACCGGTCAAGAACGGTGACTATTTTTACCCCCTCCAGGGCTGCCGCAATTTCCTCGTAAGGAAACGGGCGGAATGAACGGATTTTTAACAGTCCGACGCGATCGCCTTTTTCCCGGCGTTCATCAATCACTTCTTTGATTTCCCCGCAGACCGAGTTGATGGCAATGATCACCCGCTCAGCATCCTCCAATTGGTATGACTCGAACAATTCGTATTTTCGTCCGAAAATGTCTGCAAATTCCCCGCTGACTTTTTTGATGACGTTTTTTGCATTTTTCATGGCCATGTGCTGGGCCCGCTTATGCTCCATATAATAATCCTGAAGATCCAGTGCACCCCAGGATGCCGGATTTTCCGTGTCAAGGACCGGATACGTGGATGCGAATTCTCCGACAAACAATCGTATTTTTTCCGTATCTTCCAATTGCATGGTCTGAACACAGTGGGAAATGATAAACCCATCCATGCAAACCATAACCGGTAGTCTGACATCCATGTTTTCCGCGATTTTTATGGCCATGATCAGGTTGTCATAAGCTTCCTGGTTATTTTCCGCATACAATTGAATCCATCCTGCGTCCCGCGCGCCCATGGAATCACTGTGATCCGCGTGAATATTTATCGGCGCTGACATCGCCCGGTTGATCAGCGTCATGACAATGGGCTGCCGCATGCTGGAGGCAACATAAAGCATCTCCCACATCAGGGCCATGCCCGCAGAACTGGTTGCGGTCATTACCCGCCCACCGGCCGCTGCCGCACCAATGCACGCGCTCATTGCGCTGTGCTCACTCTCGACAGTAATTATTTCCGTGTCCACCTTGCCGTCGGCCACAAACTGGGAAAAATCTTCGATAACCTGTGTGGATGGTGTGATCGGAAACGCGGGGACCACGTCCGGATTGATCTGACGCATGCATTCACTCATTGCCCCGGCGCCTGTTATTGCTACTATTTTACTCATTTTTTCTCCAAAT
>JAOZOL010000051.1:3933-12362 GCA_029933295.1 Desulfobacterales bacterium
TTTTTATTCACCGGGCATTCTTTAGCGCACAATCCGCAGCCCTTACAGTGGTAATAATTAATCGATTCGATTTCTTTTCTCGGTATCCCTTTTTTGGTTGTGCCGTCTTTTAAAATAAAGGCATCTTCCGGGCAGAATACCCAGCAGTTTAAGCAGTTGATGCAGTTTTCCTTCACCCATACCGGTCGGGACGTCCGCCAGGTGCCGGTTTCATAGTCTGCTGAATTCCCGCCGTCAGGCACGACACCGCCGATGGCCAGTTCCTGCCAGTCTTTTAATCTGTATTTTTCTTTCATATCTCATCCCCTGATTCATATCCCAGCCGCATGGCTTCCAGATTTTTTTCCACCAGGTCTGGCCCGAGCATGTCATTAAACACATGTTTTGCTTCTTCAATGAGCCGGTCAATTGAGATAATATGCCCGGCGGCTTTGGCAAATGCCCCCATCATGGCGGAATTGGGAATTTCTTTTTTAAAAAGTTCTTTTGAAATGCGGTTTGCCGGAATGGTAAATACTTTCTGGGTATCGGCATTTAAGAGTTTTTTGATTTCTTTTGCCGGCCGCCGGGTATTGACAATATATTTGGTTTCCGGTTTCACACCGGCTATAATTTTACCGCTGCCGATCAGGGTGGGATCGACGATAATCACAATATCCGGATTTTGTACCGGTGTGTGAATACGGATTTCATGATCTGAGAACCGGTTAAATGCCCGCAATGGTGCGCCGCGTCTTTCAGGTCCGTACTCGGGAAACGCGACCACAAATTTCCCCGCGCCCTGAACAGTTTCGCCCAGGGATTTCGCGCCGGTCACCGTGCCCTGACCGCCTCGGCCATGCCATCTGACCTCATAATATTTTGACATTATTTCCTCCAAAAGGCGAAATCTCTCTTGGGAGATCAAATCGCCGCAAATTTGTTTAAACAGCCCGATTCAATATAATAATTTGCACGAAGAATCAACCCCCATTTAATGAAAAAAAATGTTTTGCCTATAACGATATCAGTATGCTGGGTGTTGCGGATGGGTATGAATGCGGGGTTCTTTCCCGGATCAAATGCCGGCTGGAAGAACCCGGCCTTTCTTCTGATATGGCACCGGAGGTAATTTTTTGCATAATGCCTGCAAAAGGGGTTTGCAGGGGCCGATTGAGGATGCATTTATCAAAAGAATAAACGGCTCATGGGAAGGCGGCTGCTATCTGGCTAATTTTCTTCCGGCCTTAATGGCCTGATCTCTGACCCGCACAAAATCGACGTTACCGAGAACGCCGGAAAGACCTGAGATGCCTGACAGTTTCATTCCGTGTTTTAAACCCATTTTATAGATTTCGCTGACCCGTTCCCATTTAATATCTTTGCCCACACTGAAATTCTCAAAGCGTCCTTCCAAAGCCAGCACAATGGTTTCAGCCAGGCTGGCGTAGGCAACGCCCGGCGCAAGACCGATATTCTTCATTTCCGGCTCACCGGGCAAGGCAATCTCCCCGGATGCTATGATTAAGACGTCGGGTCTTTTTTTAGCATCTTTAATGGTGAAATTTAGCGGCCGGTTGACATCGGTGATGACGCATCCCGGTTTGACCTTTTCAATATCAAGAATTTTTTCGTCCCGGCTTGAAGAAGCCGTTACAATAACGTCCATATCTTTAATAAATTTGTCTGACCGGGTTGTGATATGAACTTTTACATTTTTAATTTCATTAACAATGGTTTCTTTTAAAGCCAGCAGCTTGGCATCATGGCTGTCTACCATATATACCTCTTCAAACGCAGTTGCCAGCAGTTTGGAACAGACCGAACCCACGGCACCGGTTGCGCCGATAACCATGGTTTTGCCCTTTAATTTTTTGCCTTTGACCATTTTAATCAGACCGATTTTTCGAACAGCCTCGGCGGTTGCCCAGAGTGCGGCGGATGCGCTGTAACTGTTGCCGGTGGTGATGGGGATTTCAGAAAATTTAGAAACCGTCATGCCGGCATCACCCATTGCCCTGGTCATCGCGCCCAGACCGATGATCTGCGCGCCCAGGTTTTTGGCAATTTTTGTTGCTTTTAACATCCGGGAATTTATAAATTCAGGGCCGTGTGCCAGCATTTGTTTCGGTGTCGCCCCGATGGCAATGAGCCACCCTTCGGCCTCGACGCCGGTGGGAGATTTTATGCCGGTTATTTTGGAGTAGACAAACGGCGGAGAATAAGCCATCAGTTTTTCAATGGTGTCCAGTTTTGCAGTGGGATGTATTTTGGAGAACCAACCGACGGGCCCAATCTTTTTCAAGTATTCCTGGGTCAGCGGGTGGACGACAAAGGCAAACCGGTTAACGCGTTTTTTCTTTCCGCTTGGATAAATAACCCGTGGATCCATTCGGCGTTCGGAAATGACCTCAAGCAGATCATCCCTGGTTAATGTTTCCGGTGTTTTATCCAGGGCCATCATAATCATTGCTTCTAAAACACTGACACCGACTACATTTTCAAGTATTTTCGGGGTTGAATCAATAATCACATCCACACCGCGCTCTTTTAAGAATTTTACCCGATCATCATAGGCGGTTGCAGTAATGACGGTTTTTCCGCCAAGTTCTTTAAGACCAAAATTTTCAATGTATTTATGAAAATTATAATAGGGAATAACAATGACATTCGATTGCCGGACGGCTTTTTGAATAATAAATTCATTATATGCCCGCAAGGGCATGGCCATGTTTGAAAACTGTTTGCTGGGCACCCATTTAAGGACACTATGAAGTTCATTTGCATATAATTTTAAATCATCAATGGAATTGAGAAATTTTGGGATGCCCTGTTCCAGGATCGGATCGCAGAATTTTATATTGGTGGTATATTCTGAAAGTGCATTTGCAATGGAAGAATTCATCATCCCTGAAAAAAACAGCACCCGGTTGTTATTGAAATAGTTATTACCAAAGGTATATTGAATATGTCGGATGGTCCATTCATGCCCGACGCTGCGCAGGGAATCACCGGTTGTAAATGGGGTGTTTAATTTGTGTCCCAGTTGGTAAAGGGTCTGTGTTTCCTTTTCGGCCCTGTTTTTTTCGTTTATGGTGAAAGGGAACTGGATGGAGCCCAGTCCGATGACATCAGCCTTTGAGTCCCATTCGGCAAGCAGATCCGCAACGCGGTCAATGTCCCCATCCGCACCAAGGCGAATAACGCGGAAATCTTTGCCCAAAAACCGGGGTGTAAAATCATAATCGTCTTTACTGGGGCCTAAACTGATATTGACGACGGTCTTCATCGGTGATATCCTTTCTTATATAAATATTTAAAAACATCGAGATTGATACGTCACATATTTGTCAATTTTGATAATTTTGTCAAACACAAAGCTCAGATGAAATCGGTTTTTTAATTTTTGATAAATAAACAGAGGTGTATGAAACTTAAAATTAAAAGACGATTAAAATGAACTGAATTGATTGAATATAAAGACAAAAAGCACCGGAAATTTTTTTTCATATTCCAAAAGCATATACTAAAAAAACGATTCGATGATATCTGTATAGTTACAGCCGATCTGTTTTTTTTAGTAAAACCGGTTAGGGAACAATTCAGGAGGAATTGGTTATGAAGCGATTGGCTTTTCTTGTTCTGGTCTTATTTGTTGGTTTTATCTTCACGTTGGCTAATTTTTCGCAATGTCGTGCCGAAAATTTTCCGGAAGTTATGTTTGTTCTTGATGCATCTGGAAGTATGTGGGGGCAGGTGGACGGGAAACCAAAAATTGAGATTGTAAAAAATGTGATGCAGGAAATGGTTCCCGCCTTTCCGCCTGAAGTCCGGATGGGATTGACCGTTTACGGTCATCACCGGAAGGGTGACTGTAATGATATCGAAATTCTGGTTCCACCCGGCAGCATGGATAGAAATAAAATTTTAAATGCTACCCAACAGCTCAATCCCAAGGGAATGACGCCGATTGCAGGGGCCGTTCACATGGTCACGGAAGCATTAAAGACCAACGAAACCGAGACAACGGTAATTTTATTAAGTGACGGCGAAGAAACCTGTGATGATCATCCCTGTGAGGCGATACGTCGTATCAAAGCATCCGGCATTAAATTTATTCTTCACGTAGTGGGGTTTGACATTAATGATCAGCAGAAGAGTCAGTTGTCATGCATCGCACAGGCCGGTGGCGGTCAGTATTTTGAGGCAAACAATGCCAGTGCCCTGTTAAACGCATTCCAATCCGTTTATAAAGAAGTCGTCCAGAAAGTTGAAAAAGCGAAAACAACCGTAAAAAAAGCAGTCTCCCGGCTTGGTAAAATACAGATTACAATGCCAGCCGCTGCAACGATCAGTTTGAACACCATCAAAATTATTCGTAAAACAGATGGAAAGCTTTTAAAAACGATCAAGGACCCGGCCGCAGATTCTGTACACCCGTTGTTGAGCGGAGACTATGAAGTTGTTGCCGGATTTGCCAATTCAAATTACAAGCCGGATTCCGATGTTTCTCTGGGCATATTTACAGTGACCGGCGGAGAGACCCTGACAATTGATCTCGGCGTCATGACATTCAATATCGCGGATACATTAAAAAAGATCCCGGCCGGCGCAGTGATTATCACGCGTGCGGACAAGCCTTCATTTTCGTTGACATTGCCCTATAACGGCAATGATTACTATTTTTATAAACCCAAGCCTCTTCCTGAAGGAACGTATAATTTTGCAGTCCATTATCAACGGGGATATTTGTATAAAACTGAGACCACCCCGGTCCTGCTTGCTGAAAATATTAAGATCCGACCGGGCGAGAATACCGTGGTCACTATGGATACGGGAATTCTGATTAAAGAACCGGCAGACTCGACACTGGTAAGCTGGGAACTGGTTCCGGAAGAAAAAGGTGTGCAGACAATCAAAATCAACAGTGCCTCAAACGGGGCTTATCCGTTATGGGAAACGTATGCGGTTATGCCGGGCACATATAACCTGCTGGGATATATTGAAGGGATGGCCGAGCCCCTGCCATTGGGAGATGGCTTGACGATCTCAAAGGGAGAATTGTTGACGTTTGACACTGGCCTTTGACAGCTTTCAGCTATTTCAGGAACCGCTCCCTATGACTGCGGTTGCTTTCATTTCAACCAAAAGCGGTGGAAGGACCAGCGCTGTTACACCAACCGCGGTCCAGGCCGGATAGTTTTTTGTGATAAATTTCGATTTCACTTTTGAAAATCCTCGAATATCATCCATTGACGTATGATACGTCACCAGTTCAACGATATCGTCCAGTGATCCGCCGGCTTCAGCCAGAATTTTTTTCAAGTTTTGAAAAGCCATGCGTGCCTGTTCCTCAATGCCATCACCCACAGCGCCAGACTCACTCATGCCCAC
Organism: Desulfobacterales bacterium; assembly: GCA_029933295.1. GTDB lineage: Bacteria > Desulfobacterota > Desulfobacteria > Desulfobacterales > Desulfosalsimonadaceae > JAOZOL01. The sequence continues at coordinate 9,307 of JAOZOL010000051.1, forward strand.
CTGACCGGAAATCCACACGGTATTTCCAACACGAACCGCCTGGGAAAACTGCATTGTCTCATAAATAAATTCCGTCCCTTTAGGATTGATCAACGTTTGCTTGTTTTGTTTTTCATTTGATTGCATCTTCGTTCCTTTCTATGTTTCTTTTAAAATAAACGCGCAATAACAAAAACTCCCACCATGGAGAAGCCGATGGCTATTTTTGCGGCAGTTCCAATCAGCATTCCCAGCCATGCCCCTATGCCGGCAAGTCCGGCTGCTTGAAGATTTTTTCGTGCTGAAAACTCCCCGATGACGGCTCCTATGAACGGTCCTGCAAGAATGCCGATAAAACCAAAAAAAATACCCGCAATTGCGCCCAGAGTTGCCCCTATTGCGGCATTCCTACTGGCCCCGAATCGTTTTACACCCAGTGCGCCTGCGATAAAATCAATGATATGGGCCAGAAGCGCCAATACGGTCAGAAGTGCTATCGTAAAGCCGCCGACAAATACAAAATGTTCGGCCCATGCTGCCAGGATTAACCCGGTCAAAAGCAAAACAGGCCCGGGAAGTACCGGAAGAATGAGGCCTGCCAAGCCGGCGACAATAAATATTCCCGCCAGCGTCCAGAGAAGAATGAGACCGATATCCATTTTTCAACAACCCATTATATCAATATTATTTATCATTAGAAAGGGGTTTAACGGTTATTCCAACCTGTTAAACAAAGGCAGACAAATCCGATACAACACCAGCCCGATGATATCCGCCCCCACGTCGAACAATGAAAACATTCTATACGGCAGATAGAGCTGAATTAATTCAATGGCGATTCCGTAGCCCAATAATGACAGAAAAACAGACAGATTAAATTTATTTTCAGGAAATGAGAAATCTGCAAATATGGCCAGCACAAAAAAAGCCAGAATATGATTTGCCTTATCGTTAATGCCGGATACAACCGGATATTTCAGCGGTGTGGTTGCCAGAATTGTAATTGCGATCAATGCGCTCACCAGACAGATCCTGAAAATGATGATGTGTGATCGTGATAAGTTCATAACAACCCCCTATCGGTATTCCTCCATTATCGTCAATGGAAAAATCTTAAAAATTTTAAATTCTTTACAAACTTCCTCGCAAACTATACCATAATTCCTGTAAGAACTCTAAAAAAGGCAAGGTGACGAGCAGGGTGTCCGCATTTATGATTTGAACCCGAAAAAATAATTTATTCGCTCCTTGATCATTTTATGAAAAAGATCATATTTATCGTAAGTGTTGTTTGGATAGCATTAGTGGGAACTTCCTTTCTGTGGGCATATTCAACCGCCAAAAAAGATCATGAAAGCATTGCATTTCAGACAGCACGGAGTTTTTTCGACCAGATTATACTTACCCGGGAGTGGAATGCGCTTCATGGAGGAGTGTACGTTCCTGTGACAAAGAGCACACAACCCAACCCATATCTTGACGTTCCTTTAAGAGAAATTAAAGTCAATCAGGAATTGATGCTTACTAAGGTCAATCCTGCTTTTATGACCAGACAAATAGCTGAAATTGCATCCAAATACAAAGGAACGCATTTTCATATTACCAGCCTGAGACCGATTCGTCCTGAAAATAGACCAACCGCACGGGAGAAAAAGGCTTTACAACTTTTTGAAAAGGGGAAGAGAGAAATCGGAGAGTATATTGGCAAAGGCTCAGAAAGTTCTTTTTTTTATATGGCTCCTCTAAAAGTGAAAAAGGTGTGTTTGCAATGTCATGCCAGGCAGGGGTATAAAGAAGGGGATATTAGAGGGGGTATCAGTGTAACCTTGCCGTTCCCTGCAGAGGTACCGTTGATGGCTTTAATTATCGGCCACATTGGAATTGGATTGGCTGGAATTTTTGGCATCATAATTTTCGGAAAAAGGCTTAACAGAGCCTATGAGACAATAAGACAGCAATCTGTAACTGACGATTTAACCGATATTCCCAATCGCCGCAGTTTCTCAGAAATCATATCGAGGGAATTTAATCGTTGTCGAAGAGACAAAGCGCCATTTTCTGTAATTATGTGTGATATCGATAGGTTTAAGGATTATAATGATAATTACGGTCATGCTGTGGGTGATGAATGTTTGAAAAAAGTTGCACAGAGAATAGCGAAAACCTTAAACCGCCCTGGTGATTTTTGCGCGCGATACGGTGGAGAAGAATTCGTTGTCATTTTGCCGGATACAACTCACAAAGGAGCTTTACATGTGGCTGAAAAAATTCGTATGAATGTTCAAGAGCTGAGAATTGACCATAAGAAATCAACGAATTTAGGGATTGTCACCATAAGTCTTGGTGTAGCAGTAGCAGATGAGAATACATTAATTTCACAAGAGGAATTAATAAGGCGTTCAGATACGGCTCTGTACACGGCAAAAGCAAAGGGTCGTAATTGTGTCGAAGTGTTTAATGAAATATGCATTCCCACAGAGGACCGTGGGAACGCCGACACCCTGAATTGTTCCTGAAAGCCTTTTACCTTCAGCCTTCTCCGGCACTCAATCCTGCCCGAGAGATCGGCATCGGCCCTGAATATTCCTCCGGTCGGATTGAGTGCCGGACTTTTACCTTCTTACCTTCCCGGCACAATAATCCGGGAATCTTCTTTTTGCTGCATCTTTTCCTGTTGCTGCATTTGTTTAATTTTTTCAACCATTTCGGCCAGGGCCTGTTGCATGGCCTGGGGAAACGCATTCATAGCTTCATCGAGATTCTTTGCGTTTAACCGGGCATGAATCGGAACCGGGCCTTCGGGAGACATCAGTTGAGTATGGCCCACAAATATTATTGTCCGTTTCTCATCTTCTGAGCCGTCGGGTTTTATGGGTATCAGCTTCCGGATGGAAGCCACTTTGAGGTCTGTGATGGATTCTTCACGGTACAGATTGCTCTTATCAATTGTAAAATTTATATTATTAACCTGTTCTGCTTCGTTCATTAAATTCCTCCGATGTTGAGGTATAGTTACTTTTTTCATTAAAAAAAATAAAGCCGTCAGTTTCCCATAAATTAACGGCATAAAAATAATA
>JAOZOL010000342.1 GCA_029933295.1 Desulfobacterales bacterium
AATTTCTGACCGAATGATCCAGTTCCGCCGGTCACTAAAATCGAACGTTCTTTTAACAATGAATCACACCATCCTCTCTGTCAATCAGGTTAATTTTAATTACCCATCATTTATCGATGTCAAAGACAATTTTCAATTATTTTCTTAAGTGATTCTTTAAGATTTTGTATGTTATCTACATCATTATAACCATTGCAGACAATCTCATAATCACTATCAACAACACCTATAGCTGTTTTTTTAATCAATTCATTATACGCTTGTTCTAATTCATCATGTGAAAACTTACAGGATAAAACATCCTCGATATTCAGCCTATGGTTATATTTAATAACACCAGGAAGCGAATTATACCAAGCCTGTCCAAAAACAACCGTTTGCTTTCCACTACTAATCGCTTCCCAGCCAACAGATCCTGTTATTGTTGCCACAAACTGAGCACTTTCCGTCAAGGCAAAAGTATCAAAACTTTTGGAAATATAAACTGCTTTTTTTATTTTTTCTAATCTCATAAAAAAAAATGATCCACGACATAGACCCAATTGTTTTGGATTCTCTTTAACATAAATCAACCAATCATCAGGTATCATACTTGAAAGCATCTCTAAAGCTAGTAGTTGATCGCTATATCTACCTCCTAGTGTAGACGTCGTCAACTCCGGTTGCAAATGCAAAGGAAAATAAACGTATTTTTTATTTAAATCAACTTGATTTTCCTTATATTTTTTATAGTTTTTTTTAAATGTCAAGCATTCGATATATGATTTCATACATCTCCAAAATGTTTTTCGAGATCGTTTTTTTAAAATATATTTCCTTAAATCATTCATTAAAAGATAATGGCAACTTCTGTTGGCTATAGGTATGTTTTTCATATAGAAATAAGTCTTTTTTATTTCATGAGGAATTGTCATATAAGATGCATTAAATGTCATTTTCGCCGTATGAAAAGTGCCAAAGTCCTCAAGATTTGTAACATAAAAAAAACGGTTTGGTACCAGAGATTGACACATTAGAACCATATCAATCCCTAGGTATTTTGCCAAAACAACCAGCAAATAATCGCTTCCGAAATGGGGAAGAGTAAAAAAAAGTAATAATTCTATCTGATTTTCAATAAGCAACGCGGACAAATAGTCAAAATAATAATTGAATACATGAACACCCTCTTGATACGATAGATTATGTGCCAGCGGAATCCTTGAAAACATATCTAAAAAGGTAGAAATTGTTTCTTCAAAAACATCATCATAGATATCTTTATTATACCCTCTATAACTATTTTTCCTAAAATTAAGCCGACGAAAATCTCCCATATTAACATCAGCTCCCCTATCTTTCATAATTAATACAACAATTTTAATAATACCTTCATTTTCTAATGCTTTTGCTGCAGCAATCTGACTTTTAATATGATTACCATATACCAATGTTTTCATTAAATTAACCCTTCAAAAAACAACTATTCGATCTTAAAAATATATTCACTGAGCCGTTCGACCCTCACATCCTGGAAACGCCCTAAAAGTTCTCCCAACTGATTGATCCTAGTTTGTATTTCATCAGCAGTCACCCCGGGGAAACGATGCTGATGGTAGGCAAAATTATTGCGGTGACCGGGTCGACGCATATTGATCTTTTTGCTGACCGTACGCACCCGGTTGTGCAGCCGGCCTCGCAGATATTTTCCCAAGGGAACAGCCGGAGGAGGACCCTGCAGATACCCGGCATCAACCAGGACATCAACCATCCGGTCACAGGACAAGCGCCCATCAAGGGCAGTAATATGCGGGGCCATAATCCGGCATCGTTCCAATTCATCCACGGCCCCCTTTTCACTCTTCACAATTTCTTGTACCAGCAGACAAAGCTCATCTGAAGAGTATGCCCGATGGCTCACCTCATTGGGCAGATCATCATCATATTTCCCTCCCGTCACCGGCTGATAAGCTACAACTGGCGTTCCCAGTACCGCTGCTTCAATCATGGTAGTACAGCCGTTGGCGACCAGTACTTTTGCCGCCATCAGCCAGGGAGTGACGCTGTCTTCATTAATGATTTTCAGCTTTGGATAACGCTTGGCAATCTCCAGCCATGGACGGTGATTTTCCGCCGGGTGCGGTCGGACCACAATAGTATGATCCGGCATTGTCCGGCACAAGGCCGGCAGCACCTCCTGAAAATGTTCAAAAAGAACCTGTTTCAAACGCCCTTTACCGGCATCAAAAGTCTCTTCACACCCGGCCTCCAGTTCCAAAGCCGGTTTTTTCAACTCGCTTAATCCGGGGAAAAAATGATTCACTTTGCTGAAATTGGTATTGATGAGGATGAAATCCCCGTATTGTTCTTTCAGCATATCGGCTTTCTGCTGATAAAAGGAACGTAGTTCAGGACGGAGCAAATCTATTCGGGGATTGCCGGTAAGATGGATCGACGTTCCGGGATAACCGGGATAACCACGCAGCACCCGGGCATCATCCTCGCCCCAGGCCAACAAATGGGATAATTTTTTCAAAGTTACGGGAGACAGTCGCCAGCGGTAATATTCATCATCAGGCCAGCGCACTAAACCCTCTTCATCCCAACCGACTATCTCATGACCCAGGTCACGCAGAATGGCAAACATCCTGATACTTAACGTTCGCATACTTTTGGCCAGGTAAACGCCACGAGGCAGAGAGTCCACTTGAAAATGGATAAAAGCCCGGGAACCGATAATGACGGGGAAACCACGTTCAGCTGCGGCACAAGCCAGCAGGATCTTGGCATCCAATTCCCTGACCTGACTTTCTACCGGAATAATAATTGTTGAAGGTTTATGAATCATAAAAATCCTCAGATATTCAAAAACAAGGGAGTATAGAATCTGCAGCTGGACTTTTTAATCCTCCGTCTGGCCAATCAATTCTTCCCAGCGGGAAGTAAACGCTTTATACAATCCGGCATCAGAAGAAATCATGCCGATCTCCTGGTTAAGCCACCATGAGCGGGCTGTCCAGTTGAAACTGCCAAAAATAACCCACCGTTTTTCACCACCATCAACCAGAATAAATTTATCATGCATGGGCAAGCCGGTCTCACCCCCCAGGCGCCGAAAAAAAATCCCGGCATCCCTGATAATTTTTTCCGCCGTCGCTGGAACTCGCCGGGCAGTAGCATCTGTCAGAACTTGAATTTGAAAACCTTTTCCGGCAAGTTTTACCAGCTTGCGAGCCATGGTCGGACCCTTCAGGTGTGAAATAACG
>JAOZOL010000052.1 GCA_029933295.1 Desulfobacterales bacterium
AGTATAATAGATAGAGTTTAAAATGGATAATGAAAATAAGCGGAGGAATACCCGGAATCGTGTCTGGCCGGACACCAAGGCGACAATAAGAGTCACAGATGGCTTTATGGTTGATAGAGGCGGCAGAATTACGGTGAGCGGCATTGTCGGGAACCTTGGAGCTAAAGGGATGTTTTTAAAGACTTTTGAAGATGTCCCGGTGCCGGCCCGGGCTGATATTACCATTAATTTTGATCCGGATTCCAAGGTAGCCGATTTGTTTTTATACGCATCCGGGGAGACCGTTCATACCACCGGGGACGGTGTTGGCATAAAGTTTACCTCGATTAACGTGGCAAAATTACAACAATGCATAATTGAAAAAATGAACAGGCTGGAAGCGCAAGGGCTCGCTCAAAAATAACTTCACATTTTGATGTGCTGATCCATTTTCGCCAGGCTGTCCTTTTTAGACGGACGGTCAAGTGTACACAAAACAATATACGGGAATGTAATCAGATATTCAAAAATAAAGCCTACGGGTATTGCAATATATATCAAGGGCAGCTTGATTGTATAAAAAATAAATTGTTTATAAATTTTCCGGATGTTATGTGTCATGGCGCATACGGCGATAATCTAAAGTTTTTTTGTCATATTGTTTATCGCAATATATACAATCAACATTGAAAAGGGCAAGGGAAAAAACTTTCCAAGAAATACTTAATATTTAATTCAAAATGCGACACCCGCTCTGCATGGCTTTTTGAAAACCAATCATATCTTCGGGTATTGGCGCTTCAAATTGCAGTTGTTCCCCGGTATTCGGGTGAGTTAAAGCAAGGCGCCAGGCATGCAGCATCTGTCTGTGAACCGCTTTTACGGCATTTTTTAATCGGGGCATATCTGCAAGTAGTTTATGTGGCCTTTTCAATCCATATACCGGATCACCGACAATGGGGTGTTTGATTGCCGAACAATGGACGCGGATTTGATGGGTTCTGCCGGTTTTAATATCAAATTCCAGTAGCGAGATTCGATCAAATTGTTTTTTTACTTTCCAGTGGGTTTCAGCATATCTTGCACGGGTATCATCTGTTGCCGCCATTTTTTTCCGATTACTTTTGTGACGACCGATATTTAGCACAATCCGGCCGTTTTCCTTCTCGAAAACACCATGGACAAAACCGAGATATGTTTTGCCGATCATCCTTGTCTTAAACTGGGATGCCAAATGTTCATATGCAGATTGAGTTTTTGCAACCACCATAATGCCGGATGTGTCTTTATCGAGTCTGTGGACAATCCCGGGGCGAATGGGCACGCCTCCGACACCGGCAATTTCCGGCCGGTGATAGATGAGTCCATGGGCAAGGGTGCCGTGATCGTGGCCGGGTGAGGGGTGAACAACTATGCCGGGCTGTTTATTAATAATCAACAGAGCGGGGTCCTCAAAGATGATATCCAGATCGACCGGTTCGGGTGTAAAATGAAATTTTTTAAGCGTAATACACCCGGAAACAAGCTCATCAGCATGCACCTTAAAACTCGGTTTTTTTATTGAATTTCCGACTTTTATGAAGCCCTGGCGGATAAGTTTGGATGCAATATTGCGGGATAATTCAGGAAAAAAAGAAACAATAAATGTATCGAGTCGTTTTCCAATATCATAATTATCCACTAAAATGGAAAACGACCCTTTACGATTATCAGGCATTATTTTTTGCAGTGCGTGAACTTACCACTATTGCGGTGTTTCAGCCATATCAAACAGGGACTCAATCTCTGCCCAGGTGGTCTCTTCATCGGCATTTTTGGCGGTGCAAAGCTCTTTTAAGAGAAGGCGCTTGGCTGTGTCAAGAAGTTTACGCTCACCAAATGATAAGTCTTTCACAAGTTTTAAAAGGAACAGGTCCCTGAATACTTCGGCGACATCATAGAGGGAACCGGTTTTAAGTTTATCCATATACTCTTTATATCTGCGGTTCCATGTCTGGTTGTCAAAAATGCCATCCTTTTTTCTCTTTAATACCGCATAGATTTCAGGGAGTTGGCTTTTTTTAATAATGTTTCTTAACCCGACAGATTCCACATTCCAGGTGGGAATCATAATAACCATACTGTTTTCAAGTATTTTTAAGATGTAAAAATCATTTTTATCGCCATTGATCGTTCTGCTTTCAATGGATTCGATCCGTCCCACACCATGGGCCGGGTACACCGCCAGATCACCCACATGAAATTCTCTGGTCGTCGTCGGCTCTTCCTCTTCAATAACTAAGTTTTTTGCTTTTTTTGCCATTTTTAACACCATTTCTTTCTATATTATTTATAAATCATTAATTTTATATGTGAAAAAGATAATATATCATTTTTTAATATAGAAATCAACACAAAAAAAGGGATTGGCGGTAAACCCGCCAATCCCTTTATCAGTTATGAATTTATAAAAATATTACATCAGAAACGGAACCATCAGTAATGCAACAACATTCAAGATTTTAATCATCGGGTTGATTGCAGGGCCGGCTGTGTCTTTGTAGGGATCGCCTACGGTGTCACCGGTAACAGCGGCTTTATGGGCATCGCTGCCCTTGCCTCCAAAAAATCCGTCTTCAATGTATTTTTTTGCATTGTCCCATGCAGCACCGCCGGTTGTCATGGAAATTGCGACAAAAAGACCGGTGATGATGCTTCCTATTAAAAGACCGCCAAGGGCAACTTTGCCCAGCAGGAAACCGACTATAAGCGGTGTGATAACCGGGAGAAGGGCCGGAATCATCATCTGGCTTAACGCAAATTTGGTCACGATATCAACGCATGCACCATAATCCGGTTTTGAGGTTCCTTCCATAATGCCGGGGATTTCACGGAACTGGCGTCTTACTTCATCAACAACCGCAGCGCCTGCTTTCCCAACAGCGCTCATCGCCATTGAAGCAAACAGGAAGGGCAACAGCCCGCCGATGAAAAGACCAATGATAACATTCACATCGCTGAGATCAAAAGCAATTGTTTCACCGGAGCCGTGAAGGATGAATTCCTGGGTATAAGCTGCAAAAAGAACCAGGGCTGCCAGAGCGGCGGACCCGATAGCATATCCTTTGGTAACCGCTTTTGTGGTGTTTCCGACTGCATCCAGAGGATCGGTAACCGCACGCACACTGTCATCTAAATCCGCCATTTCTGCGATCCCGCCGGCATTGTCCGTAATGGGACCGTAGGCGTCAATGGCAATAACCATACCGGTCATGGACAGCATGGATACTGCGGCAATGGCAATACCGTAAAGGCCTGCAAATTCATGTGAGAGGTAAATTGCAGCACAGATAGCCAGAACCGGTGCAGCCGTGGATTGCAGACTGACCCCGAGTCCTGCAATAATATTTGTGCCGTGTCCGGTGGTAGACGCTTCGGCAATGTGCTTTACCGGAGCATAAATACCCGTATAAAATTCGGTAATAACAACGATCACCACGGTAAGTACCAGGCCAACCAGTGCCGAATAATACAGATCCATCGCCGTGTAAATACCAATCGTGCTGATCATTTCATTGGTTGCAAAAAAGAATGCCACACCCGCTATGATTGCAGCACCGAACATCCCTTTGTATAATGCGCCCATGATGTATTCACTTTTACCCAGACGAACAAAGAACATGGCGATGATTGAGGCAATAATTGAAATCGCGCCTAAAACCAATGGAAAAAATACTGCCACTTCATATTCCGGGAACAGCAGGGCACCCAGCAGCATTGCGGCAACCAGGGTAATCGCATAAGTTTCAAAAAGGTCTGCTGCCATACCAGCGCAGTCACCAACATTGTCACCAACATTATCTGCGATGGTTGCAGGGTTTCTGGGATCATCTTCAGGGATACCGGCTTCAACTTTACCCACCAGGTCGGCACCGACATCAGCGCCTTTGGTAAAGATCCCGCCGCCCAGACGTGCAAAGATGGAAATCAGGCTGCCGCCAAAACCAAGCGCAACCAGGGGAACCACGTTGTCAACCATTGTGGCGCCCTCAGGGGCAGAGGACAGCAGATAGGTGAAGTAACCCGCAAGTGCTGTAAGGCCAAGGCCTGCAACCAGCATACCCGTAACTGATCCGCCTTTAAAAGCCAGGCTGAGTCCGGCTGCCAGTCCTTTTTTCGATGCTTCCGTTGTTCTGACATTTGCCAGAACGGAAACACGCATGCCTATATAACCGGCCAGAAATGAGGCCACCGCACCGACCGCAAACCCAATGGCGGTTTTTGTACCTAAGCTGAAAAATATCACGATTAAAATAACTATACCGACAATTCCCATACTTTTTAACTGACGGTTCAGATAAGCGATCGCGCCTTCCTGAATGGCTTTTGCGATTTCAGCCATTTTTTCATCTCCAGCCGGAGCTCTTTTGATGAATGCGGCAATGATCAGTGAGTAAAGAATACCCACCATCCCAACAACAGTACATGTGAGTGGAATATTTGCCAATAACGCTTCCATGTTTTACCTCCCTAAATTTTAAAGATTAACAGGTTCTACGCCATTTCGATTAAATTTGTTCATACTTGTCGTTATGCCTTGTGTTACCATTGTTTTAACAGCCTCTACAGCACCGGTCAGCACCGGTTTTAACTGCTTTGTTTCATCAGTGGTAAATTTGCCCAGTACATGACTTATGACATCAATTTGCGCGTCAGGGCGCCCAATGCCGACTCGAATGCGGGGAAAATCCCCGCAGCCTGCGGTATTGATAATTGATTTTAATCCGTTATGGCCTCCGTGTCCTCCTTTCGCTTTAATTTTAAAATTTCCTAAAATAATATCAATATCGTCATGTATGGTCAGCACATGGTCTAATTTTAGTTTATGGTATTTTGCAAGAGCAACGATTGGCATCCCGCTTCGGTTCATAAAGGCCATTGGTTTTGCTAAAATGACCCTAGCCGTTTCAATTTTGCCCATCCCAAAAAGATTGTCAAATTTATTTTTGGTCAAGGCGATATCATATTTTTTTTCAAGCCGGTCAATTACCATAAATCCGATGTTATGCCGTGTTTTCGCATATTTTGAGCCCGGATTTCCAAGCCCCACTATCATCCACAGGGTTTCATCTGACATGTCGGGTTATTTTCCGGAAGTCAGTTTAGAGTTCGTTTGTGCGATATCGATTGAAAAATAAAAATAGTATTATTTTTCTCCCTCAGCAGCCGGTTCTGATTCAGCTCCTTCTTCTGATTCAGCTCCTTTTTCTCCTTCAACGCCTTCTTCAAGCTCTTCTTCTTCTTCAACCTCTTCCTCGACAACCTTCGGTGAGACAACGGTCAGAATGGTAAAGTTTGTATCATAGGGAATTTCCACATCCCCTTCGAGTTTTATTTCATCAACATGAATTGAGTCCCCAACGTCAAGATCCGTTACATCAATGGTAATCTGTTCCGGAATAGCATTCGGCAGACAGTTGACGTCAAGTTCCCTTCTGATAATCTGAAGAATGCCGCCGGTTTCAACACCTATCGAGTTACCGGTTGTAACAACAGGAACGGTAACCGTCAGCTTTTGATCCATTTTTACTTCATAGAAATCAATATGGAGAAAATTCTGACTCAGCGGCTCGGTTTGTATTTCTTTGATCATGACTGTTTTTTCAAACGGTTGATCATTTTCAACCACAAGGTTTACGAGCGCCTGTGCGTAATTGACTTTTTTAAATAATTGTTCGATGTCATTGATGCTGAGTGCAAGAGGGATACTTTCTATATCCGAACCATAAAGAACAGCGGGGATATTTCCGTCCCGGCGCAGAGCCCGCGCGGCTCCTTTTCCTGTTGAATTTCGTATTTGCGCTTTAAGTGTAAGTATTTCCAAAAGTTATTCTCCTTATTGTTATTTTTTTGTTATACAAATAATGATGTGACAGAATCCCCGGTATGGCTTCTAATAATCGCTTCCCCGATAAGATCAGATATGGACAGCACGTTAATTTTATTACAGGCCTTGGCCTTATCGGACAAAGCAATGGTATCTGTTACAACGATAGTTTTTAACACGGAATCATTAATTCTGTCAATTGCCGGCCCTGACAGGACAGGATGCGTACAGCATGCATTAACCTCAGCTGCGCCGTTTTCCGCCAAAGCTTTTGCGGCTTCCGTTAATGTTCCGGCCGTGTCGGCCATATCATCTAAAATAACGGCCCGTTTACCGGCAACGTCACCGATGACGGCCATGGCTTTTGCCTGATTCGGCGCATCCCGGCGTTTATCGATAATTGCGAGTCCGCAATGGAGTCGTTTTGCAAAAGCCCTTGCCCTTTCAACGCCCCCGGCATCCGGGGATACTATAATTGTGTTTTGCGTAAAATTTTTCCGCATATAGTCGATGATCACCGGCGCAGCAAACAGGTTGTCCACGGGGATGTTAAAAAACCCCTGGATCTGGCTGGAATGCAGATCCATTGTAATGATACGATTGGCACCTGCGGTGGTCAGCAGGTCAGCCACCAGTTTGGCGCTGATGGGCACCCTGGGAGCCACTTTTTTATCCTGCCGGGCATAACCGAAATAAGGAATTACTGCGGTGATCCGTTTGGCAGATGCCCGTTTACAGGCATCAATCATTAACAGGAGTTCAACGAGATTATCATTTACAGGATAACTGGTTGATTGGATAATAAATACATCTTTTAAACGGATATTTTCATCAATTTCGATCTGGATTTCGCCGTCGCTGAAGCGTTTAACCTTTTCGCCGCCCAGATCCCTTTTCAAATATCTGCAAATGGCGTTTGCCAGAACAGGGTTGGAGTTCCCTGAAAAAACTGTATATCCGTTATCCTGCATAATTTTAATTCTTTAATTTTTAATAATGGTGAATAAATGGCTGGGGCGGGAGGGTTCGAACCTCCGAATGCAGGAATCAAAATCCTGTGTCTTACCACTTGACGACGCCCCAGTATATTTTGCAAAAGTAACATAAGCCAATTTACGCTCATACAATCAGATGGCTCAGGTAAAGCTGCCACATATTGTGGTGAGATATGGCGTTAAATGCTTTTTTTGCTTTTTCAAAATTTTCAAAAATCCCGAAAACAGCAGATCCGCTCCCGGACATCAACGCTCCCGATGCGCCGTTTTGGAGCAAAACTGCTTTAGCCTTCTGAATCTCGGGGCATATGGCGGATGCGACCATTTCAAGATCATTGAACAAGTTTTTGAGCGCATCTCGACCCCAGTTAAGCTTAAAAAGAATTTTTGTATTTATTTTTTTGTTTTTTGTCAATCTTAAATTCAATTTTTTATATACTTCAGCGGTTGAAACCGGGATAGACGGATAAATCAGGAGAATCGGGTAAGGTTTAAGATCAGGGCAGGGGGTTAAAATGTCTCCGATCCCGGAGGCAAGCGCCGGTTTTTCAAGAATAAAAAAAGGTACGTCCGCGCCTATGGATTTTCCAAGTATAATTAAATCGTTATCAGTCAGGGGGTGGTTGTAAAAGGTGTTTAATCCCTTTAATACAGCAGCGGCATTGCTGCTCCCGCCGCCAAGCCCCGCACCCACCGGTATTTTTTTATCAATAACAATATGAACCCCTTCATGTATATTTGTGTGTTCGAAAAAAAGGCTTGCGGCACGATGGGCAATATTGGTTTTGTCTTCAGGTACATTCGGGTGGCCACAACGAACCGTGGTTTGTTTTTTTCCAAAAGACAGCAAAATTGAATCGTAAAGCCCGATGCAGCACATCAGTGTTGACAGATTGTGATATCCATCGGGTCGTTTGCCGGTAACCGCGAGGAACAGATTGATTTTCGCCGGTGATTTTAAATTCATAAAGATTTAAACGAATCATTTATTTTTCTTTTGTCTGCTTTACATACATTAATCGTAATTCATAAAGGATATGCGTCAACAGTCTTTTTTCATCATCCGTCAGGTTGCCTTTTGTTTTTTCATCAAACATGGCAAGAATATCAATGGTCTGTTTTGCCAGCGTCAGATTTGATGATTTGTTGCCGGTCAATGGGTCAGGTTGCATGCCGAGATGCACGAGTGCCGAGGAATTTAATGAAAAAATAAATGTTGAAAAAGTTATTTCAGGCATTGCAAAGTCTGCCTGTGTATTTTTATTGTCTTTTTTTTCAGTCATTTTTTCCCCTCTTTTGATATTAACAATTATAGTTCAAAGGTCTGAATCGTTTTAACTTTCGGAAGTTCCTGGATTTTATTTTTAATGTCATCCGTCATGGGTACGTCTGTTTTAATCAGGATAATATTGTTTTCCCCGCCCACGGCAGTTCCGACCTGCATTTGAGAAATATTGATGTTGTTCTCTCCCAAAGCGTTACTGATGCTGGCGATGGCACCGGGTTCATCAAGGTTATGGATCAATGCCAGGTTGCCTTCGGGAATGATTTCAATAATGAAATCATCAATTCGGACAATTCTCGCGTCTGCTTTGCCGAAAACACTGCCGGCGACTGTACATTCCTTTTTTGTGGTGACAATGGTTATGGAGATACGGTTTAAAAATTTTTCTGAATCAGCAGTGCTCGTTTCTGACACTTTAATGCCCATCTCTTTTGCCAGCATTGGCGCATTGACGGAGTTTACCCCGTCGGAAACCAGTGAATCGAGGAGCCCTTTTAAAAAAGCAGTGGTTACCGGTTTTAAGTCAAGGCCCTGGAAGTCCCCATTATACTCAATGCTGATTTTTTTTAACTGGCCCACAGCCAATTGAGCCTGAAAACATCCCATCCGGTCCGCAAGGAAGAGATATGGTTGAAGTTTTTCAAGGAGTTTGCCTGAAATGGCCGGCACGTTAACGGCATTAATAATATTATTATGTTTTAAGTATTCTATGATCTGATCGGCGACAGCCACCGCAACATTGGTCTGTGCTTCTTTTGTCGAGGCGCCAAGGTGGGGGGTGACAATTACATTGTCAAGCTTCAGCAGGGCATAGTCTGGTGTCGGCGGTTCTGTTTCAAAAACATCCAAGGCAGCGCCGGCGATTTTTTTTTCAATCAGGGCATCATAAAGGTCTTTTTCATTAACAATCCCGCCCCTGGCACAGTTGACGATCATGACGTCGTCTTTCATTTTTTCAAAAGCTTTTTTGTTAAGCATTCCTAATGTGTTTTTGTTTTTGGGGACATGTACGGTGATATAATCTGCTTGTTTGTATAATGTATCTAAATCAACCCATTCAAATCCTTCTTTTTCGATCATTTCCGGTTGAACAACCGGGTCATATACAACCACATGCATTTTCAGGCCCCTGGCGCGATCCGCCACCACGGAGCCTATTTTTCCAAATCCGATAACCCCCAGGGTTTTGTTAAATATTTCCCGGCCCTGTAGTTTCTTTTTATCCCAGCGTCCATTTTTTAAAGATGATGTGCCCTGGGGAATATTACGGGTCAGTGCCATCATCAGAGAGATTGAATGTTCAGCTGTGGTAACGACATTGCCGCCGGGAGTGTTCATAACAGCCACCCCTTTTTTTGTGGCCGCCGGGATGTCGACATTATCAAGGCCTATCCCCGCCCGGCCTATAACTTTTAAGTTGAAGGCAGCGTCTAAAAGGTCTGCGGTTACTTTGGTGGCGCTTCTGATAACAAGGCCGTCATAATCGCCGATAATTTTTTTCAGTTCATCCGGGGAAAGACCGGTATTCACATCCACATCGATCCCTTCTTCTCTTTCAAAAATTTTGATTCCTTCTTCACCCAGATTGTCACTGATCAACACTTTCATAACCAATACTCCTGTGTATAGAAATTATTAATATAAAACTGAATTTTAAACCTGATATATTTTTTTATTCAGGATGTTTTACAAATACCTGATTTCTACCGGCAGCTTTTGCCTTATAGAGTGCCTTGTCAGCTCTATCAATCATTTTTTCAACGGGCTCAACCGGTTTATAACTTGTGACGCCGGCTGAAATTGTTATGGCAAACGATTCGGGAAATCCAGGAAATTTTAAATTTTCCACGGCTTTTTTGATTCGAAGGGCACCTTCTTCCGCGCCCTTAATATCCGTATTTCCCATGATGATCAGAAATTCTTCACCGCCATACCGGGAAACACTGTCGATTTCTCTTATTTCACGACCAATGGAATGAATCAAGTGTTTTAAAACATCATCTCCTTTTAAATGGCCATAGGTATCATTGACCTGTTTGAAGAAATCCAGATCAATAAGAGTGATAGAAAAAATAATTCCGGATCTGTCTGCAAGCGCTTTTTCACGCAACAGTTCTTCATACATATGTCGTCGATTATATGCCTGTGTCAGATCGTCATGAATTGCAAGATCCTGAATTGTGTTTAATGCGGTCTTAAGATTGTAATTGGTAAGCGATAACTTTTCCCGCAGA
Organism: Desulfobacterales bacterium; assembly: GCA_029933295.1. Lineage (GTDB taxonomy): Bacteria > Desulfobacterota > Desulfobacteria > Desulfobacterales > Desulfosalsimonadaceae > JAOZOL01. The sequence goes on from JAOZOL010000052.1 coordinate 10,360, forward strand.
CCGCTTAAGTAATTCCCCAGCATGGAGAACCATGTTAGAACAGATGCGAATATAATTAATTGCAATAATTCGATTTGAAAATTAATTTTATCCGGATGATTGATCTGAAGAAGCAGTATTACAAAAGCATAGGTGGCGACTGAGAAAAGGGTAAATCGGATGTATTGGCCAAGCGTAAACCGGAAAATTCCAAATAAAATTGTGACAATATATGCCAGAAGCATGATGCCCCTGATTTCATCGGTGAAATAAATGGCGACCATTACAAATAATGCGGCAGTGGTCATTTGAAACATGGTCAGGCTTGGATCGGAAAATCGTTTGTTCAGTCCTGTCCGCAAAAGGATATAAAATAAGATATTTACGAGAATAATCATGCCAAAAGCCAGCGCCGTCCATCCTTTGGACAGCCGTATGAATCCCGGGTAATAACAGTAGACGATTAGAACCATCCACATCAGATACGATGCGGAAGCGATAAAAAAGCGCCGTAATCGTAATGCCTGTTTTGGATCATCTTTGGGGATTAGATGTTTTAACATGATAAAAAATTTGATGGTTTTTTTAATCAAATAAAATGAAATTTTTTGGAAGTTCAGCTCCCGCGTTGCGCTGCATCACAGCTCCTTTTGAACCTCAGACAAAGCTGACTCCACCAGTTCTCTGATTTGGGCCAATCGGTTTTCAGACAGTGCTTCAAACCGGAGAACAAGGGCGGGCTGCGTATTTGAAGCCCGGACAAGCCCCCATCCGTCTTCAAAAACAATTCTGGCCCCGTCAATATCAATTACATCATAATCTTTACGAAATCGTTCGGTTATTTTTTTTACAACTGAGAATTTTATATGGTCCGGGCATTCCACGCGTATCTCAGGGGTGTTATAGGTTTTGGGAACATCTGAAAGCAATTGAGATATGGTTTTGCCGGTGGCGGATAAAATTTCAAGCAACCGGCAGGATGCGTATGTGGCATCATCATATCCAAAGTATCGATCCGCAAAAAACATGTGTCCGCTCATTTCACCGGCCAGTTCGGCGTTTTCAATTTTCATTTTTTTCTTAATCAAAGAATGGCCGGTTTTCCACATAATGGCATTGCCGCCGTGCGCCGTTATATCATCATACATGGTTTTTGAGCATTTGACCTCAGATATAAATGTTGCACCGGGTTTCCGGGAAAGGATTTCACGGGCAAAGATGATCATTAGTTGATCGCCGAAAATCATATTTCCCTGTTCATCCACAACACCGATCCGGTCCCCGTCTCCGTCATATCCGATTCCCAGATCCAGTTTCTTGTCTTTTACCAGTTTTATGAGGTCTGTCATGTTTTTGGCAACCGTGGGATCGGCTTCATGGTTGGGAAAATTGCCGTCCATATCACAATAGATGTCATGGACCTCACAATTAAGCGCTTTTAATATCGGAACCGTGATAACGCCGGCAGTACCATTTCCCGCATCAATACCGACTTTCATCGGGTTTTTAATAGTGATATTTTCAATAATAAATTTTTTGTAAGGGGTGATAACATCCGCCTCATCCCGTGTTCCGTTACCCGTAACAAATTCTTTTTTTTCGATGATGGCTCGAATTTGCTGTATTTGTTCTCCATGGACTGAAGCCATGCCTTTACAGATTTTAAACCCGTTATATTCCGGTGGATTATGGCTGGCCGTGACCATCACGCCGCCTTCTTTATCCAGATGCCGGATGGAGAAATACTGGACCGGCGTGGGGCATACGCCGATATCCGTGACATGGCATCCGGTTGAAAGGAGTCCTTGAATGAGCTTTTCCGAATAACTGTCTGATGTATTTCGACAGTCGCGTCCAACAGTCAGCTTAAAGCATTTATTCTGCGCAAGAAATGTGCCGATTCCCTTGCCAAGGAGAATCACGTCATCATCGGTTATCTCTTTTCCGGTAATTCCCCTGATATCATATTCCCTGAAAATATCCGGTGTCATTTTTT
>JAOZOL010000343.1 GCA_029933295.1 Desulfobacterales bacterium
AAAAAGCTTCCAAATAACTCATTTGTAATCGTTTGAAATGATTGATAAGTTATTTATCTCATACAGTGGGAATTCATTACCATAAAGAGCTTTTTATGAAACATTTCCTGGCACATGACAATGACAAGGCCGCTGAAATTGCATCAAAGTTTATCAACAGCACCCATCGTCATGTTTTTCTAACCGGCAAGGCGGGTACGGGAAAAACAACGTTTTTGCGCGATATCAGCCGCCGGACCCATAAAAATACCATTATTGCGGCACCGACGGGCATTGCCGCCATCAATGCCGAAGGTGTGACCCTGCACTCCCTGTTCCAGTTGCCATTCGGCGCTTTTATCCCTTCGGATCAGTATCAATGCGATCATGCCCCGAATTTTCAAATCAATACCCCGCGCTCACTGCATCAGCAGTTAAAAATGCATGCTGCGAAACGAAATCTGCTAAAAAAACTTGAATTATTGATTATTGATGAAGTCAGCATGCTGCGTGCCGACCTGCTGGATGCCATTGATTCCGTGCTGCGTCGTGTGCGGCGGCGCCGGAATTTGCTCTTCGGCGGGGTGCAGATCCTTTTTATCGGCGATCTGATGCAATTGCCGCCCGTGGTAAAAGATGCCGAGTGGCAGGTTTTACAAAAGTATTATCAGACAATGTTTTTCTTTGGCGCGCAAGCCCTGCAGGAGCAGAAACCGTTATATATTGAATTGACAAAAATATACCGGCAAACGGATAACACGTTTATTTCCATATTGAATCACCTGCGCGACAATCAAATGACGTCTCAGGATGTCGATACGTTAAACCGATATTACAAACCCGGCTTTTCTCCGGCACACGGGGACGGGTATGTGTATCTGACCACGCACAACTATAAGGCTGACCGGATCAATAAAAACGAACTGCAAAAACTTGCAGGCCGCGAATTTACATTTAATGCTGAAATCGAAGGCACCTTTGATGCGCATATTTATCCGGTGGACCCGGCGCTGGTGCTGAAAAAAAACGCCCAGGTGATGTTTATCAAAAATGATCCGTCCGGAGAAGGGCAGTTTTTCAACGGCAAAATCGGCAAAGTGGAGGCCTTAAAAGACGACGAAATCAAGGTGGCGTTTCCCGACGGGTCTCCGTCTGTCTGGGTGGAAAAATATACGTGGGAAAACAAACGTTTTACAGTCAACAAAAAAACCAATGAAATCGAAGATAAAGTGGTGGGAACCTTTGTACATTTTCCCTTAAAGCTGGCCTGGGCCATTACCGTGCATAAAAGCCAGGGATTGACGTTTGAAAAAGCCATTATTGATGTTTCCCAGGCGTTTGCCGCCGGACAGGTATATGTGGCATTTTCGCGGCTTACCACTTTAAGCGGGCTGGTTCTGACATCCCCTTTTCGTTTTAAGAATATGCCGCAGGCCCCCGCCGTACAGGAATTTGCAGGATTGAAAAAAGATGCCGGCCGTCTGGGCGAACAGTTTCTTAGCTCATCGACCGCGTACCTGTGTGAAGAAATAATCCAAACCTTTGATTTTAGCACATTGAGCATGGAATTTGATTATCATTTGCGCACGTATACCAAAGATGCTATCCGCTCGGAAAAACAAAAAAATTTTAACTGGGCTAAAACCCTTTACTCTGATTTGAAATCCGTCAAAACGGTGGGGGACAAATTCATAAAACAACTCCACCAGATTCTGAAAACTGCTTCCGGGATCGATTATCAGCATCTGCTTGAGCGTGTCCGGGCGGCAAAAGATTATTTTGAACCAATTTTAAATGAATTTTCAAAAAAAATCGCCGGGCAGGTTATTGAATTAAAAACACAAAAAAAAGGGGTTAAGCAATATATTAAGGAGTTACAGGAGTTGGACCGGATGGTTTACGGACAACTCCAGAAAATTTATAAATCCATATCGCTGATCGAAGCGTTTATTTGTGATACGGAACTGACAAAGGCATCTGTGAATAAACCGCCGCAAAAAGACGCAGCCATAGCGGTTGGTGTCTCCAAAAAAAAAGCCAAAAAAAAGGACAAACCGCCTACAAAAGTCCTCACGCTGCAGATGTTTCAGAGCGGCAAAACCATTAAGGAAATTGCTGAAAGGCGTTCCCTGGCTGTTTCAACCATCCAGGGGCACCTGGCCGGATGGATCGAACAGGGAAAGATAGACATAAAACAGCTGATGCCGCAATCCGAGATTGATGAAATCATGGAAGTATTTAAAAAACTGGATACCCTTCATTTAACACCGGTCAAAAAATTACTGAAAAATAAATACGATTACGATAAGTTAAAATTTGTCGCCGCGTTTTTAATGCACCGGCAATCGCATGATAAAACTGAATAATTTAATTGAAATTTTTGTATAATTTACAATGCCCCGGCCCTCTGTCCATGTTCAGATTTCATGATGGTTACGACTGAATGATTTCTATAAGAGACATTAAGCCTTTGTCTGCCAGAAACAGAATTGTGAAAAAAAATGTTGCCAAACCGATTGTGATGCCGGTGTAATAAAACATTTTTTCAATCAGCTTCAGCTTTTTTTTCAGCCGGTTGTTCATTTCCTTTTCTATGATCAACAGGCATTCATCCAATTCTCCGGTCTCCTGCCCGGTAATAATTAATTCCTTAAAATCTTTTGAAAATGGAAATAATCCGGCAAAATCTTCAGATCGCCTGTTTAACCTAAGCCCGGCTTCAGTATAAATTCTTTTTGTTTCAGTAAAAGATAATCCTGACATAACGCAAAATTTTAATAACAAGGCTCTTGTCCAGCCTGTGAACCCGGGCGTGATGTTAAACAAAAAAATAAATGAAAAAATAAAAAGTATATATGGCATTGCAACCATATAAACGAGTATTGCCGGAAAGGAAAATTTCAAAAAATAGAAAAAAGCAATGATTATTCCCATAAACACCATCATTATAATCAATGCTTTCAAAAGGGAAAAAACAATGCTTTTCCGGTATTGGTATAATCTTTCATAAAAGTCTGCCAGGAGATAAAATGTTTCCTCCAGTTTTCCCGTGTGTTCACCAACAGAAAGAAATGCATAGGACCTTTTATCAACGCCCGCTTTTTTAAAGCCTTCTGCCAGTGTTTCTCCCTGCTCAACTTGCTTTGCAACACGTTTAAATTGCCCCTTTTGTCCGGCTAAAGCTGAGACGATAGACACGCCACTCTTAAAAGAAATGGCCAATGCGCGATATTTTCGGTGAAGCATAAGACGCTCTTTGATCTT
>JAOZOL010000344.1 GCA_029933295.1 Desulfobacterales bacterium
TCAGCCAGAACCCGCTTGTTGCTGTCAAGACAAACGGGGCCTTTGGCGCGTCCGGTCAAACGTCCGTCTGCGCCCACTTCGAGATCGGTGCACAGCAAATGATCAAATTGCAAATCCTTGATCACCGGTTCCAGTAAATACCGGACGGATCCGGAAATCAGCACCAGCCGGTGCCCCTGCTGGCGGTGCATTCGAACCCGGGCAACAATATTGGGCGCTAGGTGCGATTTCAGATGCTCGTGGTAAAAGGCTTCGGCTCCCTGCTGAAAGTCCTCCAGTCGCCGGCCGCGGTAAAATTTCAACAGCATCCCCGCCATTTTTTCATCAGGGATCCAGTGGCGTTTATAAAAAAAATCCGCTGCCATCACTTTCAAAACAAAAGTCAGTGGGATCATACGTCGCTGCCAGAGATAGCGAAACCCGATCCGGCTGCTTTCAATATCCAGCAGTGTTTCGTCAAAATCAAAAAAGGCCCCGATGTGCTCCGGTTTTGTATGTTGCGGCCTTTCGCTGGATGAAGGCTGACATGGGTTTTCCTGGCTTTTCATCTCATTTATTTTTTTCGGCATCTGCGTTATCTGTGTTTATCCGTGTCCCTGTTTTTAAGAGGCCCCAAATTATATTTCAATATTGAATAAATCGCCCGCACCCCGTCTTTCCAGCCTATTTTCTTACCCTGCTCATAGGTCCGGCCGTGATAGGAGATGCCGACTTCGTAAATGCGGTATTTTCCCCGGGCCACTTTGGCCGTGATTTCCGGCTCAAAGCCGAAGCGGTCTTCTTGAATACGGATCGCCTGGATCACCTCGCGTCGGAACATCTTATAGCAGGTTTCCATATCGGTGAGGTTAATGTTGGTGAGCATGTTCGACAGCAGGGTCAAAAAGCGGTTGCCCACCATGTGCCAGTAGTACACCACGCGATGCGGATTGCCGCCCATAAAACGCGATCCGAAAACCACATCTGCATTGCCGGAAACAATCGGTTCCATTAATTTCGGGTATTCCCGGGGATCATATTCCAAATCCGCATCCTGGACGATGACAACATCTCCGGTGGCTTCTTTAAAACCGGACCTGAGGGCTGCGCCTTTGCCCATATTCGGCTCGTGATAAATCACCTTATCGACGGCCGGTTCGATCTTTTCCCGGATTAACTCGGTGCTGCCATCCGTTGAACCGTCATCCACCACAATAATTTCCAACGGTTCCACAGGAGCCTCTTTGACCTTATTGACAAGCTCCAGGATCGTTTCACGCTCGTTGTAACATGGAATAACGACTGTCAGTTTCATGGAATTCGGCTGTGATGTTGACATTACGATGCAAAAGGATTTTCGATGAGAATGCCCTCGATTTCCTGGCCGGGATTCAGATCTTCGGTGAGAATTTTTTCTGCATTTGCCCGGCAAGCCGAAGCGACGATCATTGCATCCCAGAATGATAACCTGTTCCGCTCTTCTATTTCTGAAGCGGCCAAAACGGTTCGAGCATCGTTTACTTCGACAGGCCAGACCAGATAACTTTCAATGATCCCCCTTGCCTGCGACTTTGTTAGATGGGTTTCAATTTTACGGGTGACATTGACATAGAATTCCTGAAGGACCTGGGTACTGATAACCCCCATACCGTTTTCCCAAAGGTCTCGTAAAATGGCAGCAGAGATGACGTTTTTTTCCCCAGCGTCCAGATCGTAAGCATATATCAAGATATTGGTATCTACAAAAACCTTACCGCTCATGAAGTTCCTTTCTAGAAGCAGTAATTTTCCCTCCCAGGTGAAACCCCCGATTAATGTAATTTAAAGCCTGTTTTTTTGCCAGCTCATACTGATTGAAATCCTCTACAAGCTTTTGCAACTCCTCGCTGAGCATCCGGCTGACAGAAGTCTGGCGCTGCGCTGCCAAAACCCGGGCACGTCTGATAAGTTCCTTATCAATACTTAACGTGATGTTTTGTTTCATCATCTTTCCCCCCTCTTATTCAAAAAAAACACGCAATTTACGTATATCACGCATTTTACGTGTGAGCAAGGGAAAAATAAAATAAGATTGGCGTTTAATGCCTTGGTTGCTTTGGAAGCTGTGCACCATGCCAAACCGCAACTATCCAAACAACATCACCTTTGATTTTATAAAAAAAACGGTATGGCGCTATGATCACCTCACGGTAGGGAAGTTCTGGAAATTCTGGTATGATTCTTCCGGATTCAGGAAATTCCTCAAGTCTTCGCAAAACTGTTTCGGAATGCTCTCGAAAACTGATTGCTGCCGATGGCTTATCCCGACGGATATATGTGAGCGCAGACAGAAATTGAGCTTTGGCGGAAGGCGTGAAACGGACTTTCACGAGGGCCCCTGGGATAGGATTAAATCCGCTTCAGCAAGAACAGTATCCAAGTCATACCCCTCGCTCATCTCTATTTCCCTATCTCCCATAGCCAAAAGTCGAAGAATCTCTTTATCGTGTTCAGATTTTTCATACGCCTCGACACCGACTAAGACGGCAGCTGCCCGTCCTCTCTGAGTAATGATAATGGGCTCCGGATTGTCTCGCAATTTTTTCAGGATCTTTGCAGCGTCCTGCCTCAAATCGCTTATCGGAAGGATATTCAAAAGTTTCCCCATTACGTACCTCCTATCGTATTTTTTTATGTACCACTAATTGTCCTATAAAGCAAGCGTTTAAACATATCGCTCCGGCCACTAAACCGGACCCCAGCAAAATGAGACCTTTGCACAACCCTCTGAAAATTTTCTCATCGGTTATGCCTTTTCTTTTCGATTGTTAAAAAAGTTGCCGAATTACTGTATAATCCTTTGTTTTTACTTGCTTTTATCATTGATATATGCCATAGATCCTGTAAATTCAACCATCGGGAGGAATCTATGGGCTACAAAAAGATGAAACAAAATCTGGGATTCGCCGATCTTGCTCTTGCCAACTCCATGAAACATAATCGCAGCCTCAAACTTATGGATAAAATCAATCAGTCAATTAACTGGAACCGGATCAATACCATTTTGATGAGTCATTACACCGTGGGCACCAGCGGCGAAGGCGCTGATGCTTATCCTCCCTTGTTGCTGTTCAAATGCATGCTGCTGCAAAAGTGGTTCCGCATTGATTCGGATCCGGAGCTGGAAAACCAGATCAACGATCGGTTGTCCTTTAAAAAGTTTCTGGGCCTTTCTTTTAGCAAACCGTCTCCGGATCATTCCACCTTCTCACGTTTTAGAAAAA
>JAOZOL010000345.1 GCA_029933295.1 Desulfobacterales bacterium
AAAATTCAGCCGCCCCTGCCTGTTCAGCATCCAGCCGGGCCTTGATTGAATTTATCAGGGTAACCTCTGCCAGTTTGGTGGCCGTGATTGCTTTGTTGAAATAAATCACACTGGCCGACAGATTTTCCCGAATATCTTCCAGATTCTTTCCATTCTCAAAATCTTTGTCAGCATCCAGATAATTTTTCATGGCCTTGCTGTAGCTTTTGGGCGCCAGAATATCCGCATGAACCGCTTTTGCTTCTTTGAGCGCCTGATCCGCTTTTTTGAATAGTGATACTTTGATATCCTGCTGCGCAAATACAGCGGTACTGGACAATGTCAATCCCCAAAAAACGCCCAATACAAGTATCATCACCATCCGTTGAAAATTCGATGCTTTCATCAGCATTTTCTCCTTCCTGAGTCACCGGTTTGTTTGATTATTTTGTAGTGGTTATTGGCAAAATAAACGTGCACCCCCTAAAAGGGATATTGCATGTTATTCAAACGATTTTTAAATTGGTTTAAACAGACTCAAAACTCAAGCGATTTATATGCTCAAAAAAAACTCATTCACCTTCGTCGCCATATCAACTATCTATATTTCAATGACGGTTGGGGCAAAAACCGTATTACACGAGAACTTGGCGTGAGTAAACATTTTGTCATAAAATGGACCCAATCTCCTGACCAGGATGTAACCGTTGATCAGCGTGGCTGGCCCAAAGGTCAGCGTCGAAAATGGGACAAAACCACCGAAGAACGTATACGGTTTTTGTACCAGAAGCTGGAAACCGATCCGGCTGAATTTTTTACCGGCGCCACCGCGATTGCACATCTGTGGCGAAAGGAATATTCGGATTCGCCACCACCTTTACGCACCATTGGTCAAATTAAGAAAGATTTAAACCTGATAGATAACAAGCCAAAAGGACGCGTTAAAGGTGCATCCAAATACCTGCATTATCCAGAAACCACCGTTTATGGTGGTTGTCTCGGCAACCGTGTTATGGAGGCTGATTTTATTCAACGCCGTTACTTGAAAGGTCGATCAGAGCCCTTGCATTTTGTGGGGTTCTCAGCCAAAAAATCTCCTAAATTTCGATATTTCAAACGGATAGGCGCCTTAACAACAACCAACTTTATTAACTCATGTGATACCTTTTTTGCTCAGTTTGAAATCCCTGATGTTCTAAAACTTGATAATGCGGCAACATTCAGCGGGAGTCAATCCGGGAAACGTTCTTTGAGTCAAACCATGATTTATCTGTTAAGCCGGAAAATCACCCCGGTTTTTTCTGTTCCGAGACGTCCCTTTACCCAGGCTTCCATCGAAGGTAACAACAGCGTGTTTGCCAGATATTTCTGGAATAAATGCACCTTCGCTGACATTGCCGATGTCGATACACAACTTGAATGGTTCAATGCAGCTTCATTACGTTACACCGATTATGTCAAACCGAAAGCCATGAAACCGAAAGAAAATTTTAAGCCCAAAATATATTTTCTCAGACAAATCCATGAAAGTCAAACTGCACCAGAACAAGGCTCCATCACTGTGACCAATGAAGAAATTTTATTGCCGACCATCTGGATCAACTTCTTTGTTTTGGCAGAATGGAATCTGAAAACCGAAACACTCTCTGTTTTTATAGAACAAGACAAGACACTGGACTTGCAACAAAAAGATGGACAGACAGTTAAGGTTAAGCCGCATTTTTCATTTTCATAAATTGTAGTGGTGATTTATTTCCTAAATATGAATGTTTTCTTGTTCGATTATAAAATATTTCGATATACTCAAATATTGATTGACGGGCTTCCCGTCTGGTTCGATAACTGTTACGATAAACAAGCTCTTTTTTCAAGGTACTGAAAAAGCTTTCTGCCACAGCATTGTCCCAACAATTCCCTTTGGCCGACATGCTCTGCATTATGTTGAAAGTTGATAGCTGTTCTCTGAAATCAGCACACGCATACTGAATGCCACGGTCAGAGTGAAAAATCAAATCGGGTGCCGGATGAAAACGACTGCAACCCTGTTTGAGTGCCGGGATGGTCGTTTCTGATGCCCGCATGCTGTTACTCATGGCCCAGCCGGCAATCATTCGATTGTAAAGATCAATGATAACCGTCAAATACAGCCAGCCTTCCTGAGTATGAATATAGGTTAAATCCGAGACCCAGACCTTCCCCGCTTGCTCTGTTGAAAAATCCTGCTTTAACAGATTCGGGGAAACCGGGTAATTATGGTTGCTGTCTGTGGTTACTTTGAACTTCTTCTTGTAAATCGCAGAGATACCATTATGCCGCATGAGACGTGCGACACGGGGTCGGCTGACCGAATATCCGTGATTATGGAGTTCATCGGTTATTCTGGGACTGCCGTATCTTTCTTTTGATTCTCGGTATATCGCTGTGATTTTTTCAAGAAGTATCCTGTTTTCTGCTGCCCGTTTACTGACCGGGCGAACAAGCCAGGTATAATAACCGCCCCGACTGACTTGAAGGGCTCGGCACATTTTCTCCACCGGGAACTTTTGTTGATGCTCTTTTATGAACCGGTACTTCAATGGGACGGTTTTGAGAAAATGGCCAAGGCTTTTTTTAAGATGTCGCGCTCCATCTTTGTATCGGCCAGCTCTTTGCGAAGTTGGCGTAACTCTTCATCTGGCGCTTTGAGCTTACCGAGGCCGGGGAATGCATGCGTGTTGTCATCCGCGTACTCCCGGACCCAACGATTGAGTAGATTGGGACGGATACCAAGATTGCGGGCAACCGCTGATGCGTTGCCACCCTGGGTGGCAACGAGCTCTACTGCTTCAAGTTTGAATTCTTTGGTGTAAATTCGTCTCGTTTTTCGGGTCAAGTGAACACCTCCGGTTCGTTTCATTTTAATGTGCTTAACTCTGTGTCCACTATAATATAGCAATTCCAATGAGGAGAAAAATGATAGAAGCATTAAAATCATTAGGGGCGACTCAATTTCCAACTATATGCCTAATTGTAGGATTCGTTTTCATCCTCCTCGGAGCAGTTGGGAGACTGGGTGGGAATTTTAGTTTAGAATTTTCAAAGATCAAACAGATCGTTTTTATAGTATCAGGCCTTTTAATTGCCTCCATTAGTATTTCTCTTTATTTACTTACATCAAACAGAAAAAGTATTATGAGTGATTCTCAAGAATTAATGGCTGAAAAAATATTAAATGAGAAAACTAAAAT
>JAOZOL010000053.1 GCA_029933295.1 Desulfobacterales bacterium
TTGTTCTAATGCCTCAAGCCGATCTTCATGTGATTTTGATTGCCAAAATGCAAAACCATTTTATATTCAGACAGTTGAAATAATTATCCGTTTATGTTCGGCAAAGACATTTTTATCTTCACCAAACATCGATACTGCTTCTTATTTCTTGACTTACCAACACAAACCCGCTTAATTTTATCGTAAGCATTCACAGGGCACCACATCTGCTTTGTTGCCGAGCACTTGAAGTACGAATAGTACGTCTATGCGCTCGGCGCCTCGCATCTACGGCACCCTGTGAACGGTTACATTTTATCTATATTTAGAGAACCAATGTTTTGGGATTTTTAATTTTTTACAAGGAGATAAAAAAATGTTTACCAGCGGTAAAGCCGTTCGGATGGAACGGATTGTTGACAGGAAAACAGGAAAAGCAGTGATTGTACCCATGGACCACGGGGTGACCGTGGGACCGATCAAAGGACTTGTGGATATGTCAAAAGCCGTGAACCAGGTTGCCGAAGGCGGCGCCAACGCGGTCATCGGGCATCTGGGTCTTCCAAAACACGGCCATAGAACGTATGGTCAGGATATCGGGCTGATTCTTCATTTGTCTGCCGCCAGCATGCTGTCTCCGAAGCCCAACAAGAAAGTCCTTGTAAACACGGTGGAAAACGCCCTTAGAGTGGGAGCGGACGGTGTCTCCATCCACATCAATGTCGGAGATGAACACGAAGCGGAAATGCTTACGGATTTCGGCAAGGTGGTGGTGGATTGTAATTACTGGGGTATGCCGCTCATCGCCATGATGTATCCCAGGGGCCCGTTAATTAAAGATGAAAAGGATGTCGGGGCTGTTAAACTGGCGGCCCGCATGGGTGCGGAACTGGGTGCGGATTATGTTAAAACCGTGTATACGGGAGATCCGGAATCCTTTAGAGAGGTTGTGGAAGGATGCCCGGCACCGATTTTAATTGCCGGGGGCAGCAAACTCAGTGACGAGGAAATGTTCAAATCGATTGAAGGCGCCATGCAGGCCGGTGCCAAGGGGCTATCCATCGGCCGAAACGCATTTCAACACAAAAATCCGGTATTGTTTGTCAAGGCTGCCTGCGCCATTGTACATGAAAATAAAACAGCTGCGGAGGCCATGGAAATCCTGAAAATAGAAACCTAAGATCATCTAATGTCCGATAAACAATTCTTAACTGAATAGTTACAAAAAAATTAAGTATTGGTTATCTCCATTGCCGCGAGAAAGCCGCCGTGGATGGCGTCGTTGATTTTTCCCGGAGCAATACAATCCCCCACTGTGGCGTATGGAATATTCAATGATTCTATTTTTTTGGAGAGATCCTGTACCGGTTGTGAGCCGGAAGCCATGACCACTGTGTCAAATTTTTGTTTTTTGATTGTATCTTTCTGCTCATACGTTACAATGCCGTTTTTAATGGACAATACTTTTGCATCTGTTTGGATATTGACCCCGTAACGGTCGAGTTTGTCCATCAGTACCCATCTGGTGGATTTTCCCATGTCTTTTCCGGGCTTTTCGAGCATTTCAAATACGGTCACGAAAGATGTTCCGTTAAACATCAACTCCTTTAAGCGGTCAGTGGTTTCTGCGTCATATTCAAAGAGAAAATGAAGGATTTCCGGGGAGATCGTTCCCTTTGCCGCCACAAAAAGAGCGGTTTCAAGCCCTACTGATCCGCCACCGATTATGGCCACCTGCCTGCCAAGGGGTGGATTGTCTTTTAACACATGCCATGACGTTGTTACAGAGGGGTCATCAATGCCGTCAATTTTTAAAAGCAGAGGTTTTGCCCCTTCTGCAATAATCATGTAATCGGGATTCTTTTCCCGGATCAGCTCAATATCCACGCTGGTATTTAAAAACAGAGAAATATTTAATTTTCGGATCATTGCGCGGTAAAACCGGATAAATTCGAACAATTCATTTTTATGGGGTGGTGCGCCGGCGAGCCAGACCTGGCCGCCGATATCACTGTCTTTGTCATAAAGTTCGACCTTGTGGCCGATTTTCGCGGCTGTTATCGCGGCTTCCAGACCGGCCAGGCCGGCACCCGCAATCATGACGCGTTTTGGAGCCTTTGTTTTGACAATCTTTCTTTCTCCTTCATACCCGGCCCTGGGATTGCCTGCGCAGAATACCGGTAATCCGTTAAAAACCTGGTCCGTACATCCTTGCGAACAGGCAACACAGGGCCGTATTTCCTCAGCCCGTCCTTCAAAGGCTTTTTTGGGCCAGAAAGGATCAGCAATCAATGTTCGTCCAAGGCTCACCAGGTCTGCACATCCGTCCCGGATAATTTTTTCCGCTGAATCAGGGTCAGTTATCCGGTTGGATGCGAAAACAGGGACGGACACCGCGTTTTTGATATTTAATGCCAGAAACGCATAGGCCGCTCTCGGTAATTCCATGGGGAGCTGGGGAACCTTTGTGATATGCCACCCGCCGGTTACATTGATGGCGTCAACACCAGCCGTTTCATACGCTTTTGCGATTCTGGGAGTTTGGGCATCAGTGTTGCTTCCGGGGACAAAATCATTGCCCGCCATTCTTACGGTCAGCGGAAAGTCCGGTCCCAGTTTTTCACGGGTCATCTGGATGACTTCCGTGGGAAACCGGAGCCGGTTTTCAAAGCTGCCGCCGTATTGATCTTCCCGTTTATTGGTCAGGGGAGAGAGAAACTGAGTTAATAAATATCCGGCGGATGCAATGATTTCAACACCGTCAAACCCGGCTTCTTTGGCACGCACGGCGCAATGGGCAAAATCATTTTTAACCCGCTCAATATCCTCCAGTGTCATTTCCCTGGGGGTTGTTTTGGAATAACTGGAATAGACCGCTGATGGCGCAATGGGCGTTTGATTGTTGATTATCATCGGGAACGCAAACGCACCGGCGTGAAACAGCTGAATCCATGCCCGGGCACCCTGGGCTTTGATCTGTTTTGTGAGTTTGGCAAAAGACGGGATTGCCTCATCATCTGCAATGGAAAGCACAATGATTCCAGCACCCAGATCGTCAATCCCCACGGGCCCGACTGTAACGATCCCGGCGCCGCCTTTGGCCCGTTCTTCATAAAAATTGGTATACCTGTCATTTAATTTGCTGTCATAGGAGTACAAAAGGCCGAGCGCAGGGTAAGCAATCCGGTTTTTAATTTCAAGGGCATTGATGGTGATGGGACTGAAAAGGTGTCGGTACATGAGTATTCTCCTTGTTTTTTAAGCCGCCCCCCGTCTTAGATGTACTTTTCGGCCATGGGCGGAAAGGATTGTTTTTCGGATTCGGATTTTTTTTGGTGTGACTTCCACCAATTCATCGTCACTGATAAATTGAATGGCTTTTTCCAGGGTCATGGGAATTACCGGTGTGAGAATCACAGCATCATCTTTTCCGGATGCCCGCATGTTGGTCAACTGTTTGGCTTTAGTGGGATTTACATTCAGGTCATTACCCCGGCTGTGTTCTCCGACGATCATGCCTTCATATACGTCATCACCAGGCCGGACAAAGAGTTTCCCCCGGGCTTCAAGGTTAAACAGGGCGAAGGCGACTGCTTTGCCCTGGCGGTCGGATACCAGACTGCCGGTGAAGCGGCTGGGGAAATCTCCCTTATATTCTTCATATCCTGCGAAAGAGGAGTTCATGATGCCCGTACCGTGGGTGTCGGTCATAAATTCGTCCCGGTATCCGATCAGTGCGCGGGATGGAACGGAGAATTCCAGGCGGACCCTGCCATTATCCTTGTGTACCATCCGGGTCAGGCTGCCTTTTCTTTTCAGCAGTTTTTCGGTTACGTTTCCGCTGTAGGCTGCTTCACAATTAATCAGCAGATTTTCAACAGGTTCGAGTTTTTTGCCATTATCATATCTGAAAATAACCTGGGGCCGGCCCACGCAGAGTTCAAATCCTTCCCGGCGCATGGTTTCAATTAAAATCGCCATCTGGAACTCCCCACGTCCTTTGACAATAAAGCTTTCCTTGTCTTCCGTTTCTTCCACACGCATGGAAACGTTCATCAGGCTTTCCTTGATCAGGCGGGTACGGATTTTACTGGCCTGTACCAGCTTACCATCTCTGCCTGCAAGGGGGGATGTGTTATTGGTAAATTTCATAAAAACAGTGGGTTCATCTACCAGTATCCGGGGCAGGGCGATCGGGTTTTCTCCGGTGCAGATGGTGTCGCCGATATGAACGTCTTCAATGCCGGAAAGAACGATGATATCGCCGGCATAGACTTCTGCGGCGTCTTTCAGGCCCATACCGCTGTATACCTGAAGCTTTGAAACTTTTAAGGGACTCTGGCTATCGTCTTCATGGAGACAAACCAGGTCTTTTTTAGAAGCTACTGACCCGTTGATAACTTTGCCGATGGCAAGACGGCCCATATAATCCGAATAGCTCAGGTCGGAAACCAGCATCTGAAAGGGCGCGTCTGTATCGGAAACCGGCGCGGGAATTTCATCTATGATCATGTCCATGAGCAGGTGGAGCGTTTTTTCAGTATCTTCAGGGGATTTCATGGCAACGCCATCTCTTCCGATGGCATAGAGATAGGGGAATTCAATCTGTTCATCCGTTGCATCCAGGTCAATCAGCAGGCTATATACTTCATCTAAAACTTCCGCAGGACGGGCATCATCCCGGTCAATCTTGTTGATGACCACAATGATTTTAAGCCCGCTTTTAAGGGCTTTATCCAGCACAAAACGGGTCTGGGGAAGGGGGCCTTCGGATGCGTCCACCAGCAGGATGGCGCCATCGGCCATGGATAGGGCGCGTTCAACTTCACCCCCGAAATCCGCATGTCCCGGAGTATCAATGATATTGATTTTTGTATTGTTCCAGTTGATGGCGCAGTTTTTGGCGGCAATGGTAATGCCTCGTTCCCTTTCAAGATCCATGCTGTCCATGAGGCGATCGTCAACCGTCTGGCCTTCACGGAACAGACCGCTTTGTTTGAACATGGCATCGACCAGGGTGGTTTTTCCATGGTCAACATGGGCGATAATAGCGATATTACGGACTGATGTATTGTAAATCCTGTTCATTTGATTTTGTAACCTGTTAAATTATTTAAAAAATTAGCCCTTTAACCGGAAAAGCCGGCTAAAGGGCCTTTAGTGGAGGGGGTATTATGTTTAGCTTGGCTTTTCCACTAAAAATGCCTCACTGTTTATATATTAATCACTGATTTTTATTTGTCACTCTTTTTATGGGGATTAAATTTCGGTTCCGGATCTTGAATTATGAATTAAACAGATCGGTTTCAGGTTATTTCTCATCCGGAAATGGAAACCCTTGATGCTTTCCCCAATTATTTAATATTGTCTGTGATTGATGCTATCGTAAACCTCAAGCAGTTCATCTCTGGTGATCAAAGACACCACGTCCGGCACATGGTTTTTAATATTTTCAATGCCGCCTTCCTGCCGGTTTACCAGCACAACAATCCGTTCAACGACTAACCCCTCAAAGCGTGCGCGTTCAATGGCCTTGATTGTCGATCCGCCGGTGGTTACCACATCTTCAACAATGGCCACACCGTCACCGGAGGCCAGGTCGCCTTCAATCCATTTAATGATGCCGTGATCTTTTTGGGTTTTTCGAATGGAAAAGGCGTGTACCGGTTTTTTTTTTATTTCCGAAACAAACGCCGTTGCCATGGCAATGGGATCTGCTCCAAAGGTAAGACCGCCGATGCCGGCGATATTCAAGTCGCAGACGGCATTAAAAACAAGATGGCCGATCAGAAACATTCCCCGTGGGCTCAATGTCACCGGTTTACAATTGACATAGAAACTGCTTTTTTTGCCGGATGCCAGATTAAATACGGGTTTTTTGCTGTATTGAAAAGATTTTTCACAGAGCAGTCTGGTCAGTTCTTTTTTCATTATGGATAACTCCTTTAGCCGAAACCGAAATATGCAACAACCCGTGCCTCAATATCCTGCTGTTCGGCAAAATTTGTTGATTTCACGGGAAAGGTTCGATAATAACCCCCACTGAGTGGAAGAAGCTTTTTTATGGGATCAGTGGGGGGAGCAAGAAAAACTGGGAACAGCACTCCTTGACTCGAAACTGACCTATCAATAAAAGGCGTTTTGGTCAACTTTTAATTACTCAGGTATTAATGAATAAGGGCCCCGATCATAATAATAAGATTGTCCGCATGTTCAGCGTCAGCAAACGATACGGTGACATGGACGCATTAAGAGATTTAACGATTGATATCTGGAGAAATGAGTTTTTGTTTGTCACCGGTCCCAGCGGTGCCGGAAAATCCACTATGATTAAACTTCTGTATATGGGAGAGACGGTATCAGCCGGTGCGATTCTGGTTGATGGAGTGAATTTGTCCCGGGTGACTCGAAAGCAGATTCCGCAGTTTCGTCGAAAGCTGGGCGTTATTTTTCAGAATTTTAAATTAATTTCCACGAAAACCGTTTTTCAGAATGTTGCACTGGTGCTGGAAGTTGCCGGTATAAATGGCCGTGATATGCAATATCGTGTTTCTGAGATTTTAGAGCGGGTTGGGATTGAAGATAGGGCAGGGGAATATCCGCCGGTTCTGTCTGGAGGTGAACAGCAGCGGGTGGCCGTTGCAAGGGCCATGGTGGGGAATCCGAAAATTATTCTTGCCGATGAGCCGACCGGCAGCCTTGATCCGGAATCAGCGGATCAAATTTTTGGGCTTTTGCAATCCGCACACAAATCAGGGGCAACCGTCATCATCGCCACACATGACCAACAAATGATCAGTAATCATAAGGGGAGAACTATACGGCTCGTAAATGGCCGGATGGTGAATTGCTAATTGGCTAAATACAATGACTAATGATCCAAGAAAATATCAGCGATTACGCGAATCCATGGTCAAAAACCAGATTGAAGCCCGTGGAATCACAGATCCTGATGTGCTTCGCGCCATGGGAACCGTGCCGCGTCATCTTTTCGTCAGTGAAGCCCTTATGGATCAGGCGTATGCTGACAATCCCCTTCCCATCGGAGAACAGCAAACCATATCCCAGCCCTATATTGTTGCGCATATGACCCAGTCGCTTGCACTCAGCAAGGACGATCGTGTACTTGAAATCGGGACGGGCTCGGGCTATCAGGCGGCAATCCTTTCCGAGATCGTATTTCGCGTATATACGATTGAAACAATTCGGACCTTGCATATGCAGGCCCGCAAGCTTTTTGATGAACTGAAATATACAAATATCGTTACCCGGTATGCGGACGGGACCAACGGATGGGCGGATGAAAGCCCCTTTGATGCCATTATTATAACAGCCGGTGCCCCGGGAATACCGGAGCCGCTTGTTGATCAGCTTGCCATGGGGGGGCGCATGATTTTACCGGTGGGGGATCGATTGACCCAGGACATGGTCAAATTATACAGAGATGAAGACGGAATTCACCAGTCCAAACTTGGTGGGTGCAGATTTGTTAAACTGGTAGGTGAATATGGATGGAGCGGAGATTGAAAAATATTTCAAGTAATTCCTGGAAAGACGCTTTTTTTTATAGCCCTGGCCCCCAATCATTAAAAAGTTCGATGATATTAACCTTAAAAGGTATTTGCATGGGGGCGGCCGATACTGTGCCGGGGGTTTCGGGCGGAACCATTGCTTTGATTACGGGTATCTATGAAGATTTGCTTTCAGCCATTAAATCAGTTGATGCCAGGCTGGTAAAAAGATTGGTCATATTTGATTTAAAAGGCGCCCTTGCCGAGCTTCATATCCGGTTTATACTTTCGCTTTTTTTAGGGATCGGCATATCGATTCTTTCCCTTGCCCAGTTAATGAGTTATCTGCTCAGCCATCATCCGGTGCCGACGTGGAGTCTTTTTTTCGGGTTGATTGCCGCATCCATCTGGGCGGTGGGAAGGCAGGTGGAAAAATGGACACCTGGTACCGGTATTTCTTTTCTTGCTGGAACCGTGGCTGCGTTTATCATTGTTAATTTAGTGCCCGCCACCACGCCCGAAGACCTGTGGTTTATTTTTTTATCAGGGGTGTTTGCAATATGCGCGATGATTCTTCCCGGTATAAGCGGTGCATTTATTTTGCTGATCCTTGGTAAATATGAGTTTATAATCGCCACATTAAAAAATCCGTTTACGGCTCAACATCTTGGAATTATTGCAATTTTTGGCGCAGGGTGTGCGGTTGGGCTGGCCGGGTTCTCAAGGGTTTTAAAATTTCTGTTTGCCTCGTATCATAACCTGACACTGGCGCTTCTTACCGGCTTGATGTTCGGTTCCATGTGGAAAGTATGGCCATGGAAAGAGACGCTGAAAACCGGTATCATTAACGGAAAATTGCATGTATTAAAAGAGCACAATATCTTGCCGGCGGCCTTTGATGCGGATCTTTGTCTTGCGTTGCTGCTCATTGTGATCGGGTTTGTCGCGGTGATCTGTCTGGAACGGTTGTCGCGTGATTAAAAGTCAGGCATTATTGTATCCTTATCCTGATTTAATTGGGGCTGGACCTGAATTTTTAAATATTTTTTTAAAAGCTGGTCCGGCAGCCTTGCGGGGTGGCCCCGCCAGACAATTTTACCATTATTGATTAAGGCTGCTGCCGGGATGCCCTGGACTTTAAAATATTTAGACAGGAGACCAGTCTCTCTGGCAATGGGATAGGTAATGCCTTTTTCTTTAATAAATTCCATGACTTTTTCAGGAGTGGCGCTTTTATTTATTTTTGTAAAGCCGACCACTTTTAGACCTTTATCTTTATAGTCGGTATATGTGTTTTCTAATTCTGGAAGTTCCCGGCGGCAATGTGGACACCAGGTTTCCCAGAATAACAGAATCATGGTGTTTTGTTTTTCTAAATCGATTTCATCTTTTCCCTGAAGCCATGTTTCAATATCCCAGTTTTTCGGTGTATCCATTCCAATAATAGATATTTCCCGGCTTAGTTTACGGGCACTGCTTGCAACCCTTGTATTGCCGTATGTTTTAAAAAAATCAGCGAGCTTTGCCTTGGCAAGCGTTATTTGTTCATTTGAAATGAGCGTCTTAATGTTCTTTAGTGCTTTATTGGCTGCTTTTTCTAATGCGATATTCGGTTTTTGCGCCTGGTGTGTTTTTTTTTCAATGGCCATAAAACGCTGGTTGAAATTATGTTCAAGCCGATTGATTTTTTTTTCCAAAGAGTTGACTTTTTCCTGAAGTGCTTTCATTTCCGCGTCAGTACAAAAGGAGGGGGAGGCGGACAGTAGTATGATTGCAACAATAGAAAGAAAACCGGCAATAAAAGGGCGTATATTATTCATCTATTCACCTTCAAATATTGAATTTCATTCTTTTTTATATATATTTTTCAATTTTTCAAAAACCACCGGCGGCACCATGCTTTTAATATTCCCCCCGAATTGGGCTGCTTCTTTAATAATGGATGAACTGGTAAAAATCCATCGCAGTCCGGTCATGAGGAACACGGTCTGTATGTCACGGTTCAATTTCCGGTTCATTAAGGCCATCTGAAATTCATATTCAAAATCAGATACCGCCCGCATTCCCCGTAAAATCGCCTGTGCTTTGTGTTTGACCGCAAAATCGACGAGTAACCCGCCATCGGAAGTGATTTCAATATTTCCGATATTCTTTAAGGATGCTTCAAGCAATTCAATTCGTTCAGGCACTGTAAAAAATGCATTTTTTTCAGGATTCTCAAGGATGGTCACGATGATTTTGTCAAAAAGTGTTAATCCGCGTTTTATGATATCAAGATGACCGTTGGTTACAGGATCAAATGAGCCCGGATAAATAGCGGTTCGCTGCATTTTTTTAATTCTCCATATTGCAAAGTCAAACTATTTTAAATCTTTTTTTATACCACAACCGTTAAAAAGGAAACAAGTGTTTTTCCGTATTTTCTCTGGTCGGTCAGGTCGTAACCGTCTATATTTTCAGGAATAGATTTTGAGACAGAGTGCTCAATAATTATGGTCGCACCGTTTTTTACAACATCCGGGTTCATCAGGTTTTTTAAGACCGTCCCGATTGCGTTTTCATTATACGGGGGATCCATGAAGATCAGATCATAAATGGAGTGTTTGCCGCAAAGGCAGTTTAAATTTTTTAAAATATCCCATTTGATCACCCTGGCCCGGTCTGTCATTTTGCAGGATTCGATGTTTTTTGCAATCATCTTTACGGCGTTTGCCGCAGAATCGATAAAAACAGCCGATGCCGCTCCCCGGCTTAAGGCTTCAATGCCCAGCGCACCGGTTCCGGCAAAAAGATCCAGGACATCGGCATTTGATATTTTTGACGCACAGATGTTGAAGATGGACTCCCTGACCCGGTCAGCAGTGGGTCGTGTCGATTTTCCCTGAAAAGTTGCCAGCCTTTTTCCTCTTAAATCTCCACCGATAATTCGCATGATATGATCATTTTTTTTTAGATATTTTTTTGATATACGCCTTATCAACACCTATCATTTTCGCTGTTTTGGCGATGTTGTTATTGTTTTCCGCCAGCTTTCGGCAAATGAATTCTTTTTCAAAAATTTTATGTGCGGTCTTAAAATCCTTAATGGAAAAAAGTGATGATTCGGCATTGTTTTTATCGGCTGGTTGCGGGTTATAGAAAACCGGAATATCTTTCACATCAATGGTTTTTGATTTGACCATAATAGCCATACGGTCCAGCAGATTTTTGAGTTCCCTGATATTTCCTGGCCATGTATAATTTTGCAGCACGTTGATGGCCTCCGGGGTGATTTTTTTTGGTATTGTTCGGTCTTTTTCAGCAATTTGTTTTAAAAAAATATCTGCCAGTTCCGGGATATCTTCCCGGCGCTCCCTTAAGGGCGGCACAATAATCGGAACTACATTTAACCGGTAATATAAATCTTCCCTGAAACGGCCGGCTTTTATCTCTTTTGGCAGATTTTTATTTGTCGCCGTAATAACACGGATATCAGCAGTTAGTGCCCGGCTGCCGCCAACCCGCTGGAAATTTTTTTCCTGAAGAATGCGAAGCAGGGTTGCCTGGGTTTTAAGTCCCAGGTCGCCGATTTCATCAAAAAAAAGCGTGCCCTGATGGGCGAGTTCCAGTTTGCCTTTTTTCTTTAAGGTAGCGCCGGTGAAGGCCCCTTTTTCATGACCCAGCAACTCGTTTTCAATCAGTTCATCGGATATGGCTGCACAGTTTACGTCAATCAGAGGACGATCAGATCTTGTGCTGAACTGATGGATCATCTTTGCAACAAGTTCTTTGCCGGTTCCGTTTTCACCGCTGATAAGTATCCAGGCATCCGTGGGCGCGGTGATGGTGATTTGTTTTCTTAATTCCTGGATCGCTTTGGAGTTGCCGGTAATGGAGTTTTTTTCAATGGTTTTTTTCCGCAAAAACCGGTTTTCTTCTTCCAGTCGTCTGAAATTCAGCGCGTTATTAATGGCCACAATGACTTTATCGATTGAGAGCGGTTTTTCAATAAAATCAAATGCGCCGATTTTTGTGGCATTTACGGCGGTCTCAAAGGTTCCGTGTCCGGTGACCATAATGACCTGGATTTCAGGGAATTTTTTTTTTATTTCCTTTAACGTATCAATGCCGTCAATGCCGGGCATCCATATATCAAGCAGCACCAGGTCAGGCGATTCGGATTCAAGGATTTTTAAAGCCTCATATCCGTTTGTGGCAGTGATGGTTTCAAACCCTTCATCGGACAGTATACCGCTTAGGGATTTTAAAATGGAAGTTTCATCATCAACGATCAGGATGGACGGGAACATGGAAAAAGCTCCTTTTGTGGTTTTTGCGGTGCATGAACGAAAATATTTTTTTTAATTATCAAATGATTCATTTCAATTAGGTAGAAGGTATAAGGCTTAAGGTCAAAGAAAAAAGTCACCGGTTTTTCCCGAATGGTCGTAAAATCGTGTTTGCCATTCAAATTCAACCCCCAAACGGTGAGCGTGTTTTGTAACCGCCGATTTGTACGAACCAATAACACGCAATACTGAGCCCGATTTTGGTGATATTGCCACCATTTTGTGGGTTTCGGATTGTTGTGGATTTGTTGACGATTCATCCGTATCGTCCGTTTGCCCCATCAGGCTTGTTGTCACCTGTTAACTTGGCCCGACCCTTGATCGTTGAAAAACCGCCAGGATTTTGCGTCCCTTTAATTGCCTTGTTCGCTTTTATATTAT
>JAOZOL010000346.1 GCA_029933295.1 Desulfobacterales bacterium
TGACCCCTTCGCCATCAGACCTGACTTTACAGATCGTTTAACGGGATCGTGGCGCTGATGGTGGTGCCTCTGCCGGGCACGCTATTAGCGGATATCGTTCCGTTCACTGCAATGACTCGTTCTCGCATTCCGATCAGACCGAAAGAGGAATCGCTCGCCACACTGTCATCTGAGATGCCCACGCCATCGTCGGTCACTGTGATAATAAGCATGGCCGCAGATACTTTGAGGCTGACCTCGACACGGGTTGCCTGGGCGTGACGAATCACGTTGGTCAGACTCTCCTGGATGATTCGGAATGCAGCGGTCCGCCGCTTCTCATCCAACGAGATGTCGCCATCGGGCGCAGTAAATACGCCTTTGATGCCTGTGCGTTTGGCAAGAGATTCCAGCTCCCATTCCACTGCAGCGACCAATCCGAGATCGTCAAGCCCAGCCGGCCGCAGGCCCGTTACAATGCGTCGAATGTCTGACAGTATCGTCTTAACAGCCTCTAACATGGAGTCTGTTTTTTTGCGAAGGTCGAACGTTAAGTGCTTTTTTATAGCAGACAGATCCAAGGTGAGAGCTATGAGGGATTGCCCGATTTCGTCATGGATATCTCGGGCTATGGCGGTGCGTTCCTCTTCGCGCACAGACTCCATATGACGTGCTAAGTTCCTTAGACGACGGTTTACACGGGCTATCTCACGTTCCGCAAGTTTCTGATTGGTGATATCCCTTACAACCGCCTGAATGAATTTTTTTCCGGTATCCGGGTCCGTGGCGATACACGAGTCGTGAAGCATCCACCTTTCCTTCCCGGATAAGGTTTTGAAAGGATAAACCGTGTGGTAGGCATTACCCTTTTCGAGGATCTCTTCGCGCAGTTTACCAACCGGCCATTCGTAGACAAGCAGTTCAGATATGTTCATGCCGATCAGCGACGACGGATCAGGATACGTATTCTCCAGATCCAGTATGCGCACGGCCATTCGGTCGATATATGTGATGGTGCCGTCAAGCTGGTAGCAATACTCCGCGATCTGGGCTAAATCAAACGCGCGCTGCAAGACAGCTTTGCGATCGAACCTGGGCCCATTAAATTGGTTTTGATCCGTCATATCATGCCTCATTGGTCCGGCTTACATAGCAGCGATGGCCGGCAAATAATTCCGCGTTAGTGTGCCGATTTTCGTTACCTGCATCCTGTTTTTTAAACGTTTTCGGTGCAAATCATGTTTTGATCTACTACAATTTTTTATTTATGTATTGTGTTCAAATTTCGCCATCATCTCATACCGTCATGGTGTTTTTTTTCAGCATTTTTAAATTTTTCTAATTGTTGCTTATAATATTCGCGATTGGTCGTTGTCATAGAAAGCGCCTGTTGTTCCGCTTCAATGGCATCTGCAATATATCCATTAACGTAATATGATTCCGCCAGCGTGTCCATTATATGCGTTTCTTTAGAAATTGAGGCGGCATGCTTTGCCAGTTCAAGTGCCATTCCAGGGTTTAGAAAATTTTTGTCTTTGCAGGTCGCAAACAGCCATGCCAGATTATTCAACGCCCTGACATGATCAGGATTTAGTTGAAGCGCTTTTTTATATGAGTAAATGGTTTTTTCAAAATTTTTCTCACTGTAATAAATATCGCCAAGGGCCTGATAAAGATCAGGGTTTTGCCTGTCCTTGTCAATGCGATTTTCAATCATTTTTTTTAAAACAACGGCATTGATCAGGCTGCCGGTATTGTTATAATGAATATTATATCCCGCCCACCCAACCAGCAGAATACCGGCAATATATACGGCAATGCTTTTTCTGATTTTAATATTGTGACGTTTTATCCAGGAGTTGTCTGATTCACATTTTTTTAAATAATCAATCCGCTCTTTAATGCTGAAATGATGCCAGTTGGGTCTGTCGGGTGCCTGTCTGCTGGTTATGGCAATTTTTTCAAATGTGGATATCAGCGGTTTGGCACTTCCCATCATTGTATAGGAGAACAAGTCTGCCTGGCGTTCAAAGTTTCGCATAAAATAACCAAAGATGTAACGGAAATAAACAAGGAAGACCGTGATCATGCACAGACTGAAACAGATCGACGTAAATGTTTCATTGTTCGATACATTATTGTCGATATGCCCTATGACGGCCTGTGCATATATTATAAGATATATGATGAGATCAAGAGAGGTAAAAGCGAGGATTAAATATCCGGCAAAAAAAAACAAATAGAAAAGCAGATGTTTTTTTTTGATATGACCGATTTCATGGGCGATTACAGCGTCTAATTCATATGGGTTCAGTTGTCGCATAAGGGCAGGGGTGACTAGTATATATCGAAATTGTTTGATCAGGCCCATCACGCCGGCGGTGATCATTCTTCCTCCAAAAAGAGGCCATACCATGATATCTTTAAATTTCATGTCTGCTTTTTTGCATAAAAATTCAATGCGGTGTCTTGTCAGGCCGGATCTGAGGGGCCGGCATCCCCAGAATTTTTGGATGAGTACGGGGCCGATAATTGCGATTAAAAAAAGAAAAAACATAAAATAAATAATCTGGCCCTGGGTTGATAACAAAAACTGTCTTGGTGCATCAAACGGAAGGATGTTTATAATATCTGCAGTTGCAGAAAGGCATAGCCAGGGCAGGATTATCGGTATGGAAAATGATATATTTGAAATCACATAGCTGCGCTTCGACAGGCCGTTTCTGTAAATTTCTTTATACGGACCATAGGCGCATATCCAGATAATGGACAGATAACCGATGAAAAGTATCAGAAAAATCAAGGCTTCAAGTGTGGGAATCGTTTTAAATACCGAAAAAGGATTCAGCAACCCTGGTATGTTAAGCCCGTAAATATCAATGGCATAAATCAAAATCGCCAAAATCGACTGGCGGGTTAATACGGTTTGAAAGCGTTGATCAATATACGTTAAGCTTTCTTCTTCTGCACGGGCTTCAATTTTTTTAAACTGCATCCATGTAAATATAAAAAAGAAGGCAATGAAACCCAAAAAAAGAAACAACACCTTAAATGCAGGTATATGGGGTTCGCTTTCAGGCTGATAGGTCGAATATATCAGTAAAGCGATGATGTAATATAAAAAATTTCCGAACATTATTTAAGAATAAAACCTCATTTTTTTATATACAGGAAAGATGCTACCCGAGTTACAAAATTGTCGATGGGCTCTTAAAAAG
>JAOZOL010000347.1 GCA_029933295.1 Desulfobacterales bacterium
GCCGGGCCGATTATTATCAGCCAGGCATGTGAATTTGATTATTCCGGGACCCAGGCATGCAAAGCGTTAAAGGAAGAGGGCTATGAGGTTGTGCTTGTCAACAGCAACCCCGCGACCATCATGACCGACCCGGAGATGGCTGACCGGACCTATATCGAACCGGTGACCCCAAAATCCGTTGAACTGATCATTGAAAAAGAACGGCCGGACGCATTACTGCCCACGCTGGGCGGTCAAACCGGATTAAACACGGCCGTCGCTGTTGCCGAAAACGGCGTACTTGAAAAATACAATGTTGAAATGATCGGCGCAACATTAGAATCAATCCAAAAGGCGGAAGACCGGGATCTGTTTCGAAACGCCATGAACAAAATAGGTCTTCGGATCCCCAAAAGCGGGATTGCCAATGATATGGAATCCGCCAGAAAAATAGCTGATGATTTAGGCTTTCCCATTATTGTACGACCGAGTTTTACTCTTGGCGGAACCGGCGGCGGGGTTGCCTATAACCCGGAAGACCTTGAACTTCTGGCTGGTTCGGGCCTGGATGCCAGCATGAACACCCAGGTCATGCTGGAGGAATCCGTCCTGGGATGGAAAGAATATGAACTCGAAGTCATGCGGGATAAAAACGACAATGTGGTCATTGTCTGTTCCATTGAAAATATGGACCCCATGGGAATTCATACCGGAGACAGTATTACCGTGGCACCCGCCCAGACGCTCACAGATCGGGAATATCAGGTGATGCGTGATGCGTCTATTGCTATCCTGCGCGAAATCGGTGTGGATACCGGAGGCTCCAATGTCCAGTTTGCCATCAACCCGGAAAATGGTGAAATGATCATTGTTGAGATGAATCCCCGGGTCTCCCGCAGCTCCGCCCTGGCATCCAAGGCAACCGGTTTTCCCATTGCTAAAATTGCCGCAAAACTGGCTGTGGGCTATACCCTGGACGAACTGCCCAATGATATAACCGGTGAAACCGTGGCATCGTTTGAACCGGCTTTGGACTATTGTGTGGTAAAAATTCCGCGCTGGACCTTTGAAAAATTTTCCGAAGCAGAAGACGTATTGACCACATCCATGCGGTCGGTGGGTGAAATCATGGCCATCGGCCGGACATTCAAAGAGGCGCTCCAGAAAGGGTTACGGTCCCTTGAAATCGGCCGGTTCGGGCTTGGTGCGGATGGAAAATTTTGCGGAGAAAATGACAACAACCATCCATCGGCAGATGAAATTGAAAAATTTCTTTCCAGGCCCAACTCAAACCGCATTTTTTATTTAAGAGACGCCCTGCTTGCTGAAATGCCGATTCAAATCATTTATGAATTGACCGGTATTGACCCCTGGTTTTTGGAACAATTAAAGCAGATCGTTGATTTGGAGATAACCATTGCAAAACAGGAAGGATTGCTTTCTATTGACCTGTTAAAAAAAGCAAAAAAATTCGGATTTTCAGATTTTCAGCTGGGTTATTTAACCCGACAGGGGGAATCGGCGGTCCGGCGAATGCGTAAAGAAAAAAATATCCGGCCGGTTTATAAGCTCGTTGACACCTGCGCGGCTGAGTTTGAAGCAATCACCCCGTATTATTACTCCACCTATGAGACGGAAAATGAGGCACGGCCGACGAACCGAAAAAAAGTCATGATTTTAGGCGGCGGGCCCAATCGGATCGGCCAGGGAATCGAATTTGATTATTGCTGCGTCCATGCTTCCTTTGCCCTTGCCGAACTTGGCATTGAAAGTATTATGGTCAACAGTAACCCTGAAACCGTGAGTACGGATTATGACACGTCCGATAAGCTCTATTTTGAACCCTTAACCCATGAAGATGTGCTGCATATTGTTGAAACCGAAAAACCCGACGGCGTGATTGTTCAGTTCGGCGGACAGACCCCGTTAAACCTCTCCCAGCCGTTGCTGGAATCCGGTGTACCCATCATAGGGACCCATCCGGACAGCATTGCCCGCGCGGAAGACCGAAAACTATTTCAGGCCATGTTAAACAAACTGGGGCTGGTGCAGCCACCCAACGGCACGGCACGGTCCATTTCCGAAGCAATGAAGGTGGCCGATGACATCGGGTTTCCCGTTATTGTCCGACCGTCTTTTGTGCTGGGCGGACGGGCCATGAAAATCGTGTATGATCAAAAATCCCTGGAAAATTTTACACACCTTGCCATGGCGGCCTCTCCGGATCATCCGGTATTGATTGATAAATTTTTAGAAGATGCAATTGAAATAGATGTGGATGCGGTATCAGATGGAAAGATGACCGTTGTCGGCGGCATTATGGAGCACATTGAAGCTGCCGGTGTTCATTCAGGGGATTCCGCCTGTGTGTTGCCGCCATACAGCCTTAAGCCGGCGGAAATTGAAGAGATCACTGCCGCCACAAAGGCCATGGCAGAAGAATTAAATGTGATTGGGTTGATGAATGTGCAATATGCCATAAAAGAGGGGAAATTATACATTATAGAAGTAAATCCCCGGGCATCGCGCACCGTGCCCTTTGTCAGCAAGGCCACAGGCATTCCCCTGGCAAAAATTGCAACCAAGATAATGGCGGGAAAGACCTTGGATGACCTCGGTTTTACAAAAGAAACGGTTCCGAAGCACATTTCCGTTAAAGAAGCGGTGCTGCCGTTTAATCGATTTCCCGGGGTGGACATTCTTTTGGGGCCGGAAATGAAATCAACCGGAGAAGTCATGGGCGTGGACACGGATTTTGGGCGGGCCTATGCCAAATCCCAGATCGGCGCCGGTCAAAACCTGCCGACCGAAGGAGCTGTGTTTATCAGTGTGCAGGAAAATGATAAACCAGCGGTGCTTGATGTGGCAAGGCAATTTCACCATATTGGATTTAAAATCATTGCCACCCGGGGTACTTCGAAGTTTTTTGCAAAAAACGGAATCGATAATCATTTGATCAACAAAGTATCAGCAGGCAGACCCCACGTTGTTGACGCAATCATGAATCGCGAGATTCAGTTTGTTATCAATACCGGAACCGGAGACAAGAAACGGCGGGATGGTTATCTGATCAGACGTGCGGCGTTAAAATTCAATATCCCCTATGCAACCACCATAGCCGGCGCAAAAGCCATGTGCACGGGGATTTTAGCATTAAAAGAAAAAGCCCTGACTGTTCAGCCGATTCAACACTATCACAATAC
>JAOZOL010000348.1 GCA_029933295.1 Desulfobacterales bacterium
TTTATGGAAATCTTTGTCTCTTGTGGGTAAAACTCAAATCCCCAACAGTCTTTGCTTGTTGTATTTGAAACAGCTTCTAATAAGTTGTCCAAAATTTAGCGAATGCATACAGGATCAGATAGCTGATGGCAGCTCCCAGTATATTCCAGTGAACATTGTTCTGGATAAAGCTGTCTTTGTTAAATGACCAGAGCAGCTCCCGGTCGAATCTCTTCAACGAAGGCACATATCGATTTACATCACGGCAATAGTCCTCGTAAGCTTTCCCGAAAAGGTTTGAAAGGATATCCTCTTCCCGTTTGACCCGGTTTACCATATAAAAATAATACAGGATTGTAAAACCACCCATTAACCAGGGATTGCCGGTCATCAAGATGATGCCGAAAATCAGAAAAAAGCGGCTGATATACATGGGGTTTCGCAAAAACATATATGGGCCGACAACCGTGAGTTTCTTTTTTGTTTTAATTGTCGACATGCACCATATCTGAAATAGTTCTCCAAGCACGGAAACAAAAAGCCCTAAGAAAAAAAAATGGAAATCGATTGTTTTTGATAATAAAACAATAAGAATAAGACCAACGGGGACGCGAAGCTTGAGAAGTGTTTTGCGTGCTTTTCTGTTGTTGAAGATTTCATGGATTCGGTTCAAAAAATTTTTCGGCATATTTATTTCCTTATTTATGCATTCATTTTGGTTGTGGCTACTTAGAAGAAGCAGGTTGTTTTATGTTTTATAAGCCAGCGCATCGATGAGTTTGCTGACTTTGTCTATATCTTCGGGCCTGTCCACGCCAAAGCTCTTATGTCGGGTAATGACCACATGAATCGGTATGTGATTTTCAATCAGACGAAGCTGCTCCAGCTTTTCAATAACCTCAATATGCCCGGTGGGGAGCGTTATAAATTGCTTTAATGTATACATTCTAAATGCATAGATGCCGATATGTCCATAAAATTTATTTTTTTTATCATCACGAGGATAGGGTACCATGGCCCGTGAAAAATAAATGGCGTGGCCGTCTTTGGCCAGTACGACTTTCACCTGATCCGGATTCCCGGCAGCCCCGGCATCAATCACACGGGCAAGTGTGCTGACCTGGATCCCCGGATCTGAAAAGGGTTTGATGAGTTGTGAGATCATATTCGGAACAAGGGCCGGTTCATCTCCCTGTATATTTATCACAACAGAATTGTTTTCCACATTTAATTTGATCGCTGCCTCATAAACGCGATCCGTGCCGCTGGAGTGATCATTTGCGGTCATTATCACGGGAACGGATAATTTTTTTGCAGCAGTATAAATCCGCTGATCATCGGTTGCAACCGCAACATGGTCAAGCTCGGAACACTGGCTGGCCCTGTTGTAAACATGCCAGAACATGGGTCTGCCGTGGATTTCGGCAAGGGGTTTTCCCGGAAACCTGGAAGATGCATACCGGGCGGGAATGATGCCGTAATATTTGGGTCGGGTCATGTGTTGAGCCTTTATTTATTCGACGTTCAATGTTCAATGTTGACTGTTGGACGTTCATCTTTTCCTTCAGTCTTTCGCCTATGATATCAACTCATCAAGAATCAATTCACAGGCCTGGGCCGTACCGCCTTTCCGGTCATTGATATATCGGATGGCGGCTTTTTGGATTTCATCGCCGGGCTGTGAACCCTGAAGCCGGGTTATCAGTTCTGATACAACAGATTGCCAGTTATCAGCTTTAATGGCAAGTCCCTGTTTGAAAATGTCTTCTCCAACCCAGGTGAAATTATCCCAGAAAGGGCCAATGACCGGCGTTATACCGAAGATCATGGGTTCTAAAAAGTTCTGCCCTCCAAGCGGAGCAAGGCTGCCTCCCACAAAAACCGCTTTTGCGAGCTCATATGCCGAGCTTAATTCACCGAACGTATCCCATAGAATAATGGTTCCGTTTTTCACTGGTTTTTTGGTGAGATCGGAACGAAGTTTCCAGTTTACGTTCAGCCGGTTTAAGGTATCCTTCCAAAAATCGATACGATGCATGTGCCGCGGGAAAAGGCTGATAATCGTTTCAGGAATTTTAAGTTTAATGTCGGTCATAATATTGATAATTTGTTCTTCTTCCTCTTTGCGTACAGATCCTAAAACCAGAACGGGTGAGGCATTCGGCAAAAATGATTTTAACGGGTTATCCGTATTCTCAACCATCGTATTGAGCCGGTCAAATTTAATGTTGTGCATGGTTTGCACGGCGTTTTGGCCAAAAAGTTCGGCAAACCGGTTTGTATCAGCATCTGATATGGCAAGAATCTTATCAGGCCGCAAAGCCCGCCAGAAAGACGGCCATAGCATATATCTGCGGAGGCTTTTTGGTGTTAATCTGCCGTTTATAATAATTATTTTTCGTTTTAATTTTTTTAAGGCAAATAAAAGCCCCGGCCAGATTTCAGTTTCCAAAAGAATCATCAATTTTGGATTAATTTTGTAAACAGCGCTTTCCATGATTGAGGGCCGGTCAAAAGGGATATACGCACAATCGGCAGTGATCCGTTTATTGTCGGAGTGTATGGAATCAATGGCTTTTTTGATAATATCCAGTCCCTGCCTGGTATTGGTGGTAATAAGGATATTAAGCGGTTGAACAGGTTTAAGATTTTCTATCAAGGACCATGCCAGATAGGCTTCTCCGGCAGAAGCGGCCTGTATCCATATGTCGGCCGGTTTTAAATTGTTTCCCGAACATCGAGTGGCATAACCGTCTTTTAAGCGGGAGTTAAAGCGCAACAGCGGAATACACAGGCGCCATATAAAATCATAAAGTCGCAATGCGGTTAAATTTTTTTTTTGGTTGATCATGGGATATGCTTTTTTAGCTTGGTATTGTATGTGTAAAGTTAATGAATATCAAGACTTTCATCTCTCAAATCCAGGGTAATCGCATTTGGAATAGAACCCGTGAAAACAGTTTGTTTGCTCCTTGATCATTTTTTTGATGTTATAAGAAAACAGAGTCACAATCCGGGTTTATTTTTCTTGATTGACTTATGCATGCAGCAAAAAATGATCAAATGTCGCTTCACAAACCATTTTCACGGGTTTTTCTCAAATTTAAATGCGGTTCCCCTGATTATCAGACAGCATTATCTTGACAGTGTAGAGCTATATATCTACAAAGAAATATTCC
>JAOZOL010000349.1 GCA_029933295.1 Desulfobacterales bacterium
CGGTGTTGCCCTTTTTCCCCAAATCAATGCGATCTTCATTTCCCACTGAATAAGGTGACGGTCCCTGCCATTTCCAGTGAGATGTTTCAAGAATTTCATGCCCGGCGTTTTCATGGCAGCGCAGACACTCTTTGGTAACATCCAGGGGACCGGCATCATCATTCAACTTAACCAGCTTACTGTGATCCGGGACTTTTTTGGCATGACACGCAAGGCAATCCGTGGGGGCCTGGCTGAC
Source organism: Desulfobacterales bacterium (assembly GCA_029933295.1). GTDB lineage: Bacteria > Desulfobacterota > Desulfobacteria > Desulfobacterales > Desulfosalsimonadaceae > JAOZOL01. Next base: position 239 of record JAOZOL010000349.1, read on the forward strand.
CATTGAACGCACCTGGGGGCCCTCTCCCATGGCACTGTATTTAACAGGTCCCCTTCTATGGGATACCTGAGGTGCCTGACGATGGCAATCAATACAAAGCTGATGATAAGCACCTTTCAGCCCGGGAACATCAAGAGATTCAGGATCAAACGGCTTGGCATGGCAGGCGGAACACTTTGTCGGGGTTTTCTCCATTTTTACCAGTTCCTCCATGGTCACCTTTTCACCTTTCCTGTCAACAAGCTGCCCGTTTTTTTCCCTTTCCTCCTTAACAGATACTCTGTGATGACAGATGGTGCAGTCTTTGAGTACATTTGCATGCTTGCTGTGCATGAAACGTACCGGGACATATTGATCAGTGTATTCATTAATAAGAGGGCTATTTAAAATAAACACTTTAGGTGCATCCGCAATGGATGGCGTGCGTGTTTCAATTGCCGGAAGCGGCTTGTCTTTTAATGTTTCAGCATCGGCCGTGGAATGAAAAACCATTCCCATTGCCTGAAAAACAAACAGAAAAATCACAACGCCACCGGCCACACGGGTCATCTTCTCAGGATGTACGCCAAGCACAGGGAATATATGAACAATCACCCGATATAAAAACATCAATGTGGCAATAAGACCAATCGTGAGAAAAAACTCACCAACTGCGGGGAAATAGGATTCAATCACATACGGTGGTTTATATGCCACCAGAAAAACATTGATTCTGTTCATCAAAATACCGGCCACAAAAAGGCTGGACGCAAAGAAGAGCCATCCGGGAGATTTTCTGACCTTTGAAAACAGCAACAGGAAAAAAGGAAGAAACACACCGAAAAAAACCTCCACGATAAACGCATTGGTCTGATATGTCCCATCCAGCAGGTAAACATACGTTCCCCGGACAAACATATCGCCCAGTTTAAATGCCAGATAGGTTCCCATTAAAACAGGCATAAATTTAGCAAGGGGCGTAAGCACTGCCATCTCCGGTTCCCGGCCAAACGACTTGGAAACAATAATGGATTCAAATGTCACCATGGGATATCCTGCGGCAAACGCGGAAAGAAGAAATAAAAACGGCAAAATAGGAGTATACCATAGAGGATGGACTTTGGAAGGCGCAATGAGCATTAATGTACCAAGACTGGACTGATGCAGACAGGAAAGAACAATCCCCAGGATAATAAAAATAAACATCACTTTGCCAAGAACCTTGTCAGCTATAGAAAGAATTGATTCCAATAGGTTGTTAAGCTTTGACAGGATCCCGGGAAGGTTTACCTGCCCCTTGAACCGTTCAACCACAATTGGAAGAAATTCTATGTAAAGGACAGTAACATAACACATCACACAAATGGCGACTTCAAAAAGAACGGAGTTCCCGTTATGATTAAAAATCGGACTGATAATATTCCAATACCGGCCAATATCCAGGGTTACGCCTATGGCCACAAATGTATAACCCAGCATTGCCGTCAAAAGGGCGGGACGAATAACCGCATGATACTGCTCCCTGTTAAAAACATACGCAATCAGACCCGTGGTAAACCCACCGGCTGCCAGCGCGACGCCTGAAGCAACATCAATGGCGATCCATAACCCCCAGGGATATTGGTTGTTAAGATTAGTGACTTTGCCAAGACCGAATATCAAACGCACGGCAATAAAAGTAAACCCAATTGCCATGAGAACCAGCATGACCATAACTCCCGGGGTTAAAAATTTTTCCTTAACCGGAGCGGCTTCTTCATGTGCACTCATACAAATATATCCTTTCGCGAATCATAAATTAAACAATTTTTGAATCATATCTTAAATTAGTGAATCAATCTTTCGTTTCTTTGTCTTTGCCATTTTTACAAAAATTGGTGAATCCCATAATTCCGGCAAGGGTTATAAATAAACCGATGGGTCCTGCAAAATGGTTGAATATAGCATGCTGGATAGACTCGGTTAACCTTGGTGGCGCATCCTCGGAAAGTTTCGGGAAACCTATTTGTTCAAACGGCTCTGCAGCAAGATACATCCAGGAGGTCCCCCCGACTTCATGTTCGCCGTAAATATGATCCACATATTTGCCGGGATGGTCCTTTATTGTTGACTTTGCCAGCTTTAAAAGATCTTTTCTTTTTCCAAACTTTATGGCTTCTCTCGGGCAGGCCTGAGCACAGGCGGGAAGCCCCCCGTCTTTAATATATTCAAAGCAGAATGTGCATTTTCGGACTTCCGGGGTAAGGGCTTTGTGATATTCATACGCCGGTATCTGAAACGGACAGGCCACCATGCAGTAACGACACCCGATGCACTTAGACACATCATAAGAGACCGGGCCATCCGGAGATTTTGTTAATGCACCGACAATGCAGGCCGACACACAGGCCGGATCAAAGCAGTGCATGCACTGAAACTTAACGAATGTCGGGCGTTCGCGCCATATAAGCGTACCGACATTTTTCGGATAATACTTGTTAACCACCGTGTAAGAAGTCTCATCCGGCCGCCTTTCATTTTCAAGGACAGCCATCTCTTCAAAAGGTTCTTCCGGTTTGGCAAGTTTATGCCGTATATTACACGCTTCCTCGCATTTCCGGCATCCGATACATAAAGTTGTATCCACCAGACAGCCGTAAGCATCTTCAGAAACCTCCGGCGCATGCGCAGCCTCTGCTGTCTTGTCTTCCTTTATTAACGTTGTAGCTACCATTGCTCCTGACAGCTTAAAAAAATCTCTCCTTCGGATCTCCATCTCTTTCCTCCATAAATTTATTCACATACAACAAGCACAATAAACTCTTTCAATCATTAAAGATGCAATTTTCCCATATAAAATTCAGCTTTTTAAAAAAATAAAAATGAGTAAGGACTAAACGTTAAAATATAAAATGTCAAATAAAATATATAAATCCAAATCCATCAGCTCATTAATA
>JAOZOL010000054.1 GCA_029933295.1 Desulfobacterales bacterium
AAGTCAAGATGTATTTTTTAAAATCAGCTTTTTTAAAAACGTGACATATTGACATACTATTTAATAAAATAGTATCAGTCATTTCTCAACCACGGAATCCGACAATGACGGAAAAAATTTATCAGCATATTCCGGCATCAAAATAAGCAATCGAATTTATTACCCTTATTTTTTATTGACATTCCGGCAATCTTCAGAGAAAATTATAGACAAAGTCGACTCTTAATTCCGGTCTTCTGTGGAAATGATTTTATAAGACGGAGAGCTATAAATGCGCTTTAAAACTATTTTTTATGCATTCCTTTTAATCGGGTTTGCCGCTATACTTATTCCTGGAACTGCCTTTTGCGAACTTCAATCCCTTAATGATAATGAATTGTCAGGGGTTTATGCTGAGGGATTCGCAGATTTTTCCATTACTCATAATGCGGCTACCGGGTATGATGAAACCTTGGCCTGGTTTAATATTCATACCTATGAATATACTGAAGTCGAATCGTTAAAACTCGGTTATCATGATGAATATGACTATAAAGATCCGACCCCGGGCTTTGGTTGGGATGAAGACTGGGAGAATGTGGTCATTGGGTCTGATTATGAAGATCCATCAAAAGACTTTTATGCTGAAGGATTTTATTTTAAGGCTGAATTTGAAAATATCAATAACCCTGCAACTCGTGAACTGAAAGGAATCACGTTTGGCGCAGACTACGCTCGAGGTGAAATTTCTGCTGATTTTATCAATTTCAGCGGAACCATTGATGACTCCAATAACAACACACCGGAATATAATGGGCATGCGCTTAACCTTGGCACAGCAACGATTACAGCCGACCCATCAAATCTGGGGCCGGGAGTGGCAGGGGGATTTGAGATATCCCTTTCAATAGATGATTATGATAAAGGCTATTGGGTCACCTTTGACAACGCAACTGTCACACCGTAAACAATCATATTTAAATCGATAATTATTTCGCCGGAGCACAAAAACAAAAAAGTGTTTTCCGGCGTTTTTTTTCGTCTCGTCGTTTCTTAAAACTCAAAAGTTCGCCATAGAAAATAAAAAACTCATCAAAATGCTTAACCGTGACATAGCCGGTAAACATGCGGCCATTATCCGACAAACCGTAAAATCATTTTCAAAGCCAGCCATCTTCGGCGGATTCAATTTCCAAATATCCCTTCATGAAACTTGACTTTACCCCATGATTATTCTAAAAATTTTTTTCAGCATCTTAAAAATTATATACATATAAACCATATTAATAAAGGAGACTTATGTTATGGCACAATTGATTGCGGACCGCAGGGATGTGGATTTTGTCCTCCATGAACAATTAGAAGTTGGAAAACTTTCAGAAAACGAGCAATTTGCGGATTTTAACAAAAAAACGGTTGATATGATTGTCTCTGAAGCCCGGACTCTGGCTATTAAAGAAATCCTTCCGACTCAGGAAATCAGTGATAAAGGCTGTGAATTTGATAACGGCGTGGTAAAAGTTCCGGAAGAATACCACCGTGTTTTTAAATTATACAATGAAGGGGAATGGCTGGGGATGATTGATGCCCCTGAGTGGGGCGGGCAGGGAATGCCGAAAACAGTTTCTCTGGCTGCGAACGAATATTTCTATGGCGCCAACCCTGCCTTTATGCTCTACCACGGTCTGACCCACGGTGCGGGTAAAATGATTGAAACCATCGGCACGGAAAAACAAAAACAACTTTATTTAAAAAAAATATATTCCGGCCAATGGTCCGGGACCATGCTGCTCACCGAAGCTAACGCCGGTTCCGATGTCGGCGCCCTGGAGTCTACTGCTAAAAAAAACGACGACGGCACCTATTCCATCACCGGCACGAAAATTTTCATCTCCGGCGGTGAGCATGATATGGTTGAAAATATTGTTCACCCGGTGCTGGCCCGGATTGAAGGCGCACCTGAAGGAACAAAGGGAATTTCGCTTTTTCTGGTTCCCAAATACCGTGTCAATGATGACGGCAGCCTTGGAGAATTTAATGATATTGTCTGCACCGGAATCGAAGAAAAGATGGGGCTTCACGGAAACAGCACCTGCTCTTTGACAATGGGCAGCAAGGGAAATTGCATCGGCGAATTAATCGGCGAAGAGAACAAAGGCATGCGGGCCATGTTTCTCATGATGAACGAAGCCCGTCAACTTGTGGGACTACAGGGATTTGCCACTGCCACCGCTTCGTATATGTACGCGCTGGATTATGCCAGACAGCGGATTCAGGGTAAACACCTGCTGGCAGGAAAGGACCCGGACGCATCCGGTGTGCCGATTATTCAGCATCCAGACGTCCGGAGACAACTCCTGACCATGAAGGCATATGTTGAAGGCATCCGCAGCCTGATTTACTATGGCGGTTACTGCCATGACATGGAAGTTCTTGCGAAAGATACGGCTGAAAAAGAAAAATACAAAGATATTACCGCCATTCTGACCCCGATTATCAAAGGATATGTCACTGACAAAGCATGGGAAGTCACCAGTCATGGTGTCCAGGTGTATGGCGGTTACGGGTATATCAAGGAATATCCGGTGGAGCAATTATTACGCGACTGCCGGATTTTCATGATCTATGAGGGTACAAACGGCATCCAGGCCATGGACCTTCTGGGAAGAAAACTGGGTATGAAAAAAGGCAAGCCGTTTCTGGATTATCTTGGGCTCATGCAGAAAACCATTGCCGATGCCAGACAGGTACCCGCATTAAATGCGCTCACAAATGACTTTGAAGCCGGGGTAACCCGCTTAACGGAAACCGCCATGTATCTGGCAAAAACCGCCATGTCCGACAACATCATGAATGCGTTTGCTTTTGCCCATCCGTTTCTTGATGTCACCGGCGACCTGACCATGGCATGGATGCTTTTATGGCGAGCGACCATTGCCTTTCAAAAACTTCAAAAACTTGCCGGCAGTGATGATTTAGAAAAAATTCGCGAAAAAGCTGAAAAAAATAAGGATGGGGCATTTTATTATGGCCAAATAAAAACAGCGGAATTTTTTATTAAAACCCTGCTCCCCGTCACCATGGGCAAATTTAATGCGATATCAGAAACAAACGGTGCGGCGGTAGATATGCTGGATACGTCATTCGGGGGATAACAATATTCATGCTGAGCATCAAAAAAATCAGCGCCGCCGGACTTACCTACCGGCATTTTGCCCGTTATCGCCAGATTATCACAATTTTGTTTAAATACGGATTTGATGATGTGCTGGGCGCCTTTAAAATTGATAAGTATGTTAGGGCCTGCCTTAAGCTGGTTTCTAAAAAACGCCGTGATTTTTTAGAAAAATATTCCAGGCCCGAACGTATACGAATGGCGTTGGAAGAACTGGGGCCGACGTTTATCAAGCTGGGCCAGGCCCTTTCCATGAGACCTGACTTTATTTCCGTGGAACATGTCACTGAACTGGCCAAACTCCAGGACAAGGTCCCCCCATGCATTTTTCCTGAAATTAAAGCAATTATCGAATCAGAATTTAAATCAAAAATAGATGATCTGTTTGAATTTTTCGACGAAATCCCTCTGGCATCGGCAAGCATCGGTCAGGTTCACAAAGCACGTTTAAAAGACGGTCGCAAAGTTGCTGTAAAAGTTCAGCGACCCGGCCTGGAAAAGCTTGTCGCAATTGATTTGGGAATCATGTATCACCTTGCGTCAATGATTGAATATAATGTTGAAGAGATTGCCTTTATTCGACCGACAAAAATCGTCGAGGAATTTGCCCGAACCATTGCCAAAGAGCTTGATTACAATATTGAAGCAAACCACATGGAACGGTTTGCGGCCAATTTTATAAATGATTTCACCATACATATTCCCAAGGTATATCGCGCAGCTACCACAAAGCGGGTGCTGACAATGGAGTTTGTGTCCGGCATCAAAGTCTCAGATATTAGAAGCCTTGATAAAGCCGGGGTGGACAAAAAACTGATTACCCATCGCGGCGCTGAAATTTTATTAAAGCAAATCTTTGATCATGGTTTTTTTCATGCAGACCCACACTCAGGCAATATTTTTATTCTCAAAAACAACGTCATCGGCATGCTCGATTTTGGCATGGCGGGGTCTGTGGACCAGCAGTCCAAAGAAGATTTCGTAGACCTGATCGACAGTGTTATCCACCAGAATGCATTCAAAGCCACCCGCCAGATGCTTAAAATCACTTTCTGGGATAAAAAACCCGATACCCGCCGGCTTGAAAAGGAAGTCGGCGATTTTATCGGAAAACATCTATACAAACCCCTTAAAGAGCTTGACATCAGCAGTCTGCTTCAGGATCTGCTCTACATGATGTCCCGCTACCGGCTTAGAGTTCCCCCGGACATTTTTTTAATGATGAAAGCACTCGCTACCATAGAAGGCATTGCCCGGCAGCTGGATCCCGAATTTGATATGGTCGCCCAGGCAACGCCGTTTATCAAGCAAATAAAAATCGAACGCATAAAACCACAGCGCCTGGCTGATGACATGTACACCCTGTCAGGCGAGTTCATTCAATTTCTCAAACAGTTCCCAACCGATATGATTGAAATCTCCCGCCTGATCAAGGAACATAAACTCTCCCTTAACATAGATAAAAAAAACATTGAAACAATCGCCCTGACAAACAATAAAATAGGTAACCGGATTGCCTTTTCCATTATCATTGCAGCATTAATTATTGCTTCCACCATTGTCGTCATCGACAAAACACCGCCGGTTGTCTTTGGCATTTCCTTTCTCGGCCTTTTAGGAATCGTCATTTCCGCGGTCATGGGATTATGGCTTATGATCGCCATATTAAAAAAAAACCGTCTTTAAAAAATATTGTAAACCCTTATCAAATATAAGTTAGCTGCCTGACAAGCCTGACCAAAATGCACACCGGCTGCAATCTCTTCGATTATTTTTTTTACTTTCTTTTTTTTTCTTCCTTGACATGCATATTGTGCCCTTAATATATATATCCACCAAATGTATGATGATATAAAAAATAATGAAAATATGCCGGTACGTTTAAAAGGGGTGGGAGACAGTCTCTGGGTTTCCATAAATCCTTTATTGCCCGTTGACCGGCTGCAAAATGAATTAATAAAGCCCTTTGAACGGCTTAAGCACCTGGCGATAAACGCCAGGGTCATCATTGATCCCGGAGATCATAAAAATTGTGACAAACTAATCGAAGAGCTGGGAAATTTTTTAAAAACAAAATTTCAGGTCGGCCATGTGTCCAAACCGAATGCCATAAAACGTTCGGTGAATAAAAACCGAATCCGGCAGCAGGATATGGGAAATTCATGGCACCATTACCGGAGTGATGTGTTAATGATTGCCGGACGTGTTCGTTCGGGCCAGAAAATTGAAACAAAAAAACATCTCTTGGTTCTCGGAGATTTAAACCCCGGTGCCGAACTGATCGCAGGCGGGGATATTATTATTATGGGAAGCCTGAAGGGAAAAGCGTCGGCCGGTCAGCCGGACAAGGAAGATACTATCATCATGGCCCTGGAATTTCGCCCCACACAGATTCAGATAGGCGGATTTGTAGCCGCCGGCATCCCGGATACCTCCGGGAAAAAACCGGAATTTGCATTTATCGAAAATAACGCCATTGTCGTGGATGATTATATAAAAAACAATCCGTTCAGCCGGCTGGCATGGCCGGAAGTTCGTTAACTTTTATGTGAAGAGGTGGAACGTGGAAGGTAAAGTAATTGTCGTAACATCAGGAAAAGGCGGCGTGGGCAAAACAACCGTAACCGCCTCAATTGGAGCGGCGTTAGCGATGCAGGGGAAACGCGTCGCTGTTGTGGATATGGATATCGGTCTCAGAAACCTCGACGTGGTCATGGGCCTTGAAAACCGTGTTGTTTTCAACATTGTGGATATTATCAAAGGAAAATGCAAGCTGAAACAGGCGGCAATTAAAGACCGAAGGATAGAAAATCTGTTTCTCATTCCGGCTTCTCAAAGTGATGATAAAAATGCCATTAAACCGGAAAACATGGTCTGGCTGGCAAACAAAATGCGTAAAGAGTATGATGTTACGCTCCTCGACTGCCCGGCAGGTATCGAACAGGGCTTTAAAAACTCTATTGTAGCGGCCGACGAAGCTGTGGTTGTCTGCACACCTGAAGTTTCGGCGGTGAGGGATGCGGACAGGATTATCGGTCTTCTTTATGCGCAATCCATTACACCAAAACTGATTGTAAACAGGATCGTACCCAAAATGGTGGAAAACGGCGATATGCTCAGCCATGAGGATGTGGTTGAGGTGCTATCCATCGACCTGATCGGTTTGATTGAAATGGATGATCGGGTGGTTGTATCCACCAATACAGGGACCCCGCTTGTTTTACAAAATGATTCCAAAGCAGGAAAGGCGCTCACCCGTATCGCCATGCGTCTTGATGGTCACCCGGACCTTGCAATCGAAAATCCCATGGCACAAAAAGGGTTCTGGAAAAAAATCGGTTTGAAACTGTCTCGCAAAAATTAAGGATATCCAATGAAATTCAACGAATTGCTAAAAAAATTAATGAATAAAACCGACAGCAGGGATATTGCTAAAAAACGGCTGAAATTTGCGCTGCTGACGGACAAACTTGAAGTTAAAACCGATACGTTAGGAAATCTTCAAAAGGATCTTGTGGAAGTCATTTCGCGATATTTTGTCATTGAAACAGAATCGATTAAAATTGACATTCAGCGGTCTGAAAAAAGTTCCGCGCTGATTTTTAATACACCGATTCTCTCTGCAACGAACCAGAGAGGACTTCCATCGGCATAGGGAGGCGAGATCGCCTTTTAACAGTATTCCGCAAACTCGCTTTTAATATATCGATACAACTCTTCTCCGATCAAGAGGCCAATGTCGATAAATCGGGGTCCGTAAATTTTTCCTGTGGGCGTACGAAATGTATCCTTGATTTTATCCAAAAACGATATGCCCCTGGGGTACAATTCCACAAATTTTTTTACAGGAATATTTGCATAAGACACCATCTCCCAGACCGTTTGGGTAAAATTATCAGCCCCCCATCGGAATTTATCTGAATCATAGAGGCAGTCTGACAAAAGCGCCCCTTCCCGGGTTTTGCTTTCTAAAGCTTTCCCAAAGGCTTCGTGATTTTCAATTGCCCTACAAATATCGTCTACATCATCAACGGAAAATGGATATGCCGCCAGGACCTTCCCGGCATAAATTGCGCCCTTTCCGGCGTGTTTTTTGTGTTTGCGTTTAATGTCATGAAGCAGCCCCGCACAAAGGGCCATTCGTACACGATGCGTTAAAAACTGATCCGAATAACCGTTGCGTACTCCCTCAATCCCCATTAACACCCCGGCATCCAACGCCACCTTATCGGCATGATCCATGCCATGCCCGAAATCATTATCAATTTTTTGGGTTACAAAATCACGCAATTCACATACCACCGGGTCCGAATAAAAAAACCGGGATGAAAATTCAACCTGCCGGGGATAGTCTTGATAAAAATCCGCCTTGGGATAACGGGCTGCGATCTTTATTGCCTGATTACGGATGCGCTCATAGATAGGGTTCATTAGTTTTCTGGCAACCTTGATTTTGTACTTTTTTTATAAAATTTTAAACCAATTTATATGAATTGCCGGATTGATGCAATATATTAAACCTAAATTTTGTACGAGTCGGTAAAAAATTACATTTAATGCCGATAAAGCCCCCTCATTAGTCCTTGTCATAACCAACCGAAACCTGTATGATCCTAAATAATTAATTGTGAAAAAACTGTTAACGCTGCCTGGTCACCGGGGCGAACAAAACAATGACCATACGAAAACCACATCAAAACAATTTAAATAAAAAGCGGTACGCCGTACCAGGTCAGCGCAACAAAAACAAACGACGGCAAATATAAGGTTACAGCAAGCCGCATGGATCAGCGCGGCGGGCATGAGACAAAAACTCTGAAAATCAAGCAAAAGGAATAAAAACATGAAAAAAATAACACACATTCTGCTTATAGGTCTTATATCAATGTCCCTGATGGTAATCGGATGCGGTGGCAAGTATTCAGATGTAAAAAAAATAAATGAAAAATACATTGACCTGGTGAAAGACTATATTGCCGACCTTGAAGGGGCGGACAATGCAAAAAATGTGGCAAAAGCCATAAACCGGTTTGCAGACGGCGTGGAGGATATTTGGCCGAAAATGCAAAAGCTTGCCAAAAAATATCCTGAACTGAAAAACAAGTCCAACCCGCCCGAAGAGCTCAAAGAAACTCAAAAAAGAGCTGAAAAAATGGGTATGAAAATGGGTAGTTCCATGATGAAAATTATGCCCTATATGGGAGATGCGGAAGTTCAAAAGGCCCAGAAGCGCCTTGCCACAATCATGATGAAGAAATAGCATACGTGTTAAAAAAATGATTAACCGATCTTTTTTCGTGTGGTGCAATGCTGTATGTTTAAAAAGCTGAAATCCCCTTCATTGATTATTACCCTCTTCATCCTTTGTGCTGGTATTTATGCCAGCAGCAGCAAGAAAGTTCTCCCCTTTTTAGACATTATTGAACTTAAAACCATTGATTTACGCTTCAGGGCCCGAGGGGAAAAAGTTCCCGGATCTTCCGTCGTACTTGCCGTAATCGATGAAAAAAGCCTGAAAACAGAAGGCAAATGGATCTGGCCCCGAAAAAAAATTGCAAATCTTGTCACCAGGTTGTCGGATGCCGGTGCCCGCGTCATCGCATTTGATATCGTATTCAGCGAACCGGATAATAAAGGGACTGCCGTCTTACAGGACGTATATCAAACAGCTGACCGGTTAAATATTAAACAGTCTGATTTTAAAAATTATTTAAATCACTTGATATTGCGTTCAGACAATGACCGGCTGCTGGCAGAAGCCATTATGAATTCAACGGCGGACGTCGTCCTTGGTAATTTTTTCCATATCAAACCCGAAGAAGCCGCCCATATGGATGAAAATATAATTACCGCCCAGGCGAAAAATATCCTCAGCTCCACCTGTCAGACGGTTCAATACGCTTCTGAAAAAGCCTTTATGGATGCCCCGTTTCTGGAAGTATTTGCCCCGGAAGCAAATATTCCTGTCATTGCCGAATCAACGCCTTATAGCGGTTATTTTAATATGATGTCCGATAAGGACGGGGTAATCCGGTGGGTTCCCGGTGTTTTTAAATTCAGAAACACACTATACGCTCACCTATCCTTAAAAGCCCTGGCCGCTTACACCAGCCACCCCTTGGAAGTTTTTGTGGGAGAAATGGGCGTTGATCGCTTTCAAATCGGAGATCTGCAGATCCCTACGGATGAACTGGGCCGTATAATGATTAATTATCGCGGGGGGGCAAAAAGATTCCCCCATATATCTGTAACCGATATTTTAAATAACCGCGTGAATCCCCGGCAACTAAAAGACAAACTGGTAATTATCGGCGTGACAGCCATCGGGGTCTATGATTTACGGGTGACACCGTTTGATACGGACTTTCCCGGTGTTGAGATCAATGCGAACCTGATTGACAGTATTTTGTCCCGGGATTTTTTATACCAGCCGGCGCAGGCTCAAATCTACAATATCATTGCAATGCTTATCCTGGGGGGATTTTTAGGATGGCTGCTTCCCAGAATAAAAGTCATTCCCGGCGCGCTCAGCGCCCTGGGGCTGCTGCTCGGATATGTGTTTTTGTGTTTATATTTATTTACAGCAAAAGGCATCGTTCTAAATGCCGTATATCCGGTTATCACCATCTTTTTAATTTATATCAGCATTTCTGCGTATCGATATTTTGTTGAGGAGGGAAAAAAACGGTTTATCAAAAATGCGTTTTCCACGTACCTGGCGCCGACGGTGGTGAATCAATTGATTGAATCGCCTGAAAAACTCGTTTTAGGAGGGGAAGAACGACAAATTACCGCATTTTTCTCCGATGTCGCCGGTTTTACCAGTATATCAGAGAAGCTTACCCCGCATGAACTGGTGGTACTGCTCAACGAATTTCTAACCGAAATGTCGAATATCATCCTTACGCATAATGGGCTGGTGGATAAATATGAAGGTGATGCTATCATTGCCATGTTCGGCGCACCCAACGATCTTGAAAACCATGCGGAAGTCGCATGCGCGGCAAGTATTGACATGCAGGAAAGACTTTCCGTACTTAGAAAAAAATGGGAAACAGAGAAAAACCTGATCATCCGGATGCGGGTGGGGTTGTGCAGCGGTCCGGCTGTTGTGGGGAATATGGGGTCAAAAAACCGTATGGATTACACCATGATGGGAGACACGGTCAATACAGCCGCCCGTCTGGAAGGTGTGAATAAAGTTTACGGCACATACACCATGATCAGCGAAACCACCTACACCGGCGCAAAAGAGACCATTGTGGCCCGGGAACTGGACGCTATTAATGTAATGGGCAAAAAAATCCCGGTAAAAATTTATGAGTTGATCGGTTATAAACACACCGTCAGTGAAAAAATGATACAAACCATCGCCTTTTATGAAAAAGGACTTTCGGAATATCGCCAGTGCCGATGGGATTCGGCCATTGAATATTTTAACAGGGCTCTGGAAACGACACCGGATGATCCTCCCAGTCTTATGATGATTACCCGTTGCCGGGAATACAAAACCCATCCACCGGAATCATGCTGGAACGGGGCATATATTATGCGGACAAAATAAGACATCATTTAAACAGCCTGACGGCATTAGCCCCGCAAATTTTTTCTTTGTCTTCCGGAGAAACACCGGCTTGATCAATTTCCTTAAAATACCGGTTTGGCGGTATAAGGGGGTAATCGGTGCCAAAAAGCACTTTTCCCTCACCGGCTGTTGCAACGGCGGCCCGATAAATATCCGGATCATAGAGAAATGGAGATGCGGCAGTATCATAGTACACATTTTTTAATGTTTCTTTGACTTCTTTTTTAAGTAGCATATAAAAAAAAATCCCGCCGCCCCAGTGGGCCAGAATAATTTTATTGTCCGGAAACGTTTTTGCCAAATCATATATCTGGGACAATGTATTGGGCGTTTTCCCCGGATACTGATGTCCCACCGGTTCATTGGTGTGTATCATGACCGGCATATTTTTTTCCCGGCACAAGGCCATGACCGGTTCCAGACGTTTAAGGGATTCTGCTTCAATTCCGGACTGATAAAAGGCAAGTTCGCCGACACCGGAAAGCCCGGCATCAAGACATCGTTCAACCTCTTTTGCTGCCCCCGGATGATACATATCCACACAACATAAACCGATTAACCGGTCCGGAAATTTATTGACCGATGCCAGGATATAATCATTATTCTTTTTAAAATAGTCTTCCTTTTTCCAGGGGAACCCGAATGTTACCGATTTATCAACCCCGTTCTCATCCATGGATCGAACCAGATCCTCTGCCATGACGAGTCTGGATTTCGGGGAATCATATAAAAGTTGAAACGGTTCTTCGCCTTTAAAATAACTTTCTCGATGCTTGCAGACATCTTCTGAAAATATATGGGTATGCACATCAATAATCATTACCGTCTCCAGTGATTTTTGTCATTCAATGATCAGGGTAACCGCATTTGGAATATAACCCGTGAAAACAGTTTGTTTGCTCCTTGATCATTTTTTTGATGTTATAAGAAAACAGAGTCACAATCCGGGTTTATTTTTCTTGATTGACTTATGCATGCAGCAAAAAATGATCAAATGTCGCTTCACAAACCATTTTCACGGGTTTTCCTCAAATTTAAATTCAAATGCGGTTACCCTGATTCAATGATCGTTATGGGTTGACTGATTCCATTGTTATAAACTATATATTATTGAAAATTATATTTTTGTAAACATTATTATAATCTGGTTTGCCAGTAAAAAGCTTTTCATGGTAATGAATTACCACTGTATGAGAAAAATAATTTATTAATTATTTCAAATAATTATGAATGAGTTATTTGGAAGCCATCACCAAGGAATAAATGAATGCGTATCGAAACACCAACGAC
>JAOZOL010000002.1:0-31556 GCA_029933295.1 Desulfobacterales bacterium
CAACTACATTTAATATGGAGACTCAGTTCGTTGGAAGCTTTTCATGGTAATGAATCACCACTGTATGAGAAAAATAACTTGTTAATCATTTCAAACGGTTGCAGATGAGTTATTTGGAAGTCAACTTTCTATCAATTAAGACTGCTTTTTTGTCGTTGATTAATATCACAATATTGATAATATAATATCAATAAGATAAAAGACTGAAAGACTTTGGATACAGAATATTACCTGAAAATGCACGTTTAATCTTAGATATGTTTTTTTTGTAATATCGACATGACAGATTGATATTTTTTTCCTGATTCTCCGCCACCGTCAACTGTAAACCGTAAACCCGCTATGGCCACAGGTAAAAATACTGATCTTTCAATGATATAAGACAACACAAAAAGATGAATCTTATAATACATTAATGGTGGAAAGATGAAAAAAATATTTGATGGTAAAAAGCCGGCAAAACTCGGCACTGAAAAAAATCCCGCTGTTGTAAATGTACAAACAAAAGAAAGAGTGAAAGAATTAGAATCAGTATTTGAAGAAAACAATTGGAAATATACAATTGAATTGGAACCGGATAAACCAGAAGATATTACAAACCTGGAAATATTGTTGAATCCAGCAAAAACAAAAATTGCCGAAAAAAAAGTGGGACGCAATGAACTCTGCCCATGTGGGAGCGAAAAAAAGTATAAAAAATGCTGTGGGAAATAATGAATCAGACAAAAAATATTTTTCACCAATATCCTGCTGCAGCGGAGTTTCCAAGCTTGGGGTTCACAAAAAATAAATTTACATTTTCAAGAGTTGAGGCACGATGATTTTTGATGCCGCTTCACCATTCCCGCCAGCCTCTAAGCTGCGGAAAATAAAGTCCCAACCTGATTTCCCGATCCTCCTTCGCCCTCATGAGTCTTGCATAGGTTTCCATCTGATTCTGGTAGCGCAACTTTTCCCGATCTAAAAATTCATCGGCTGCACCGCCTTTATGCGTGCCGGTTTTATAATCAATGATCCAGCGGACACCTTCTTCATCAATAAAGGTCCGGTCCAGTTTCACGCTGATGATCTTACCATCTGTCTGGCCGGTTAAGGCATATTCGCACGCACCGCCTGTGTGGTCAGATAAAATCCATCGGCCCCGGGCATCGGAAAGGGCGGTTGCCAAAGCGGTTTTCACCGTGGACAAGGCATCTTCTATTGTATCCGTACCGATCCCGGACCGTATCAGATCTTGTTTAAACACCGGGGCCAAGGACTCTATACGATCCGCATTCCAAAGAGAAAGCCCCTGTTCGCAGATCACCCGAAACCAGCGATGCAGGATAATGCCGATCTGACGCACGGCCTCACCTGCCCAGTCAAATTCCGGAGCGCTGTCAATTACTTTAACTTCAGATTTTACAACCGGTTTTGATTTTAATGTAACATCTGCCGGCAAATCCGGAAAAAGCGGGATTTGTGCAAACCGTCTTATATACGGCACCACAATCTGCTCCATCGGTTCGGCTGGTTCATCAGGCTCATCCGGTCTATCGCCAGCCCCCTGCATCTTATAAAACCGGTCACTCACCGCCGGCCAGAGCTTGTAAAGCAGTGATTTTACAAACGGCTGTCTGATTTCATAATTTTTTGAAGACACATAAACACCACCTAAGAGATGGAGCTTTTTTCTAGCCCGCGTTGCTGCAACATAAAGAAGCCGCGCGTCCTCGAAGGATTGCTTTTCAGCATGAATTTTCTGAATATAATTGTATATTTTATCTTTTTCTGCGCCGGTTTCGGTAATGGGCGCCAGAAGCAAATCCCTTCGGCCATCTTTTGCCCGTTCAAGCCATTGCAGCAGCTGGGACGGATCAGCCGGCGGTCTTTTTTCAAGGCCGGGCAGGATCACCGTGTCAAACTCAAGGCCCTTTGCCTTGTGGATGGTCATGATCTGCAATGTTTCATCAGCGTCCTTGTCCGGTCCGGCAAAAAGAAACGATGCCGCATCTTCCAGCGCCTTAAAATCGGTCAACACGCTGTTGCCCACCCGCTGATCCAGCAAATCCAGAAACACATTAACATCATCAAATTCTGAGTCATTAAACACGCAGGCAGGGCCGCCCAGAGCCAGCCAAACCCCTTCCACCTGCCGCCGCAGGGGCTTACGGTTTCTGTTTTCAATGGCCGGAAGCAGGACATCCAGGACTGCCGCAAGCCGCTTTTGTCCGTCACTGCTTAAACCGGAAACACGATCCGGATCGGTCATAAATTCCAAAAGGATTTTATCGGTTAAATTGGCCGAAGCCGCATCCGGAGCATCAGCCACCAGTTCATACAGATCATTTAACGTCAGGCCGCACCACGGAGCACGCAACACCGCCAGCCAGGCAATCCGGTCAGCCGGATGAGACAAAGCACGGGTTAATGAAAGCAGATCCGTAATGATGGGCCGGTTATGCAGGGAGTCGATTTCAACAGCATGAAATGTAAGCCCGGCTGCTTTAAGTGCCGGCACAATATATTCAAGATGAGCCCGGCTTCTCACCAAAATTGCAATGCTTGCGGCGGGGTCATTTTTTTTCGATTTTTGCACACAGTCAACCACGGCAATTGCTTCCGCATCCGGATCAGCCGGGATAAACGGATGTATCTCCACCGCCTGTCCGGCCAAAAGGGGATGAAATTCAACAAATGGCGAATAGGCAACCGCGCCGGTTGTTATATCACCGGTTTCCGGCATAATCTTGAAAAATTTATCATTGACCCAGTCAATGATCCCCTTCTGGGATCTGAAATTCACGGTCAGGGTTAACGGTTTTAAGTCAATCTGTTTTAAACCCGTTTCCCAGGCGCTTAAAAACAAACCCACTTCCGCTTCGCGAAATGCGTAAATGGACTGCATGGGATCACCCACGGCAAAAAACGTTCGGCCGTCGCCGGGAACCCAGCCGGCGGTCAGGCGCTCTATGAGTTCATACTGGGTAATACTGGTATCCTGGAACTCGTCCATTAAAATATGACTGATCCGGTAATCCAGTGACAAAGAAAGATCCGTGGGATCTTCCGGCTCTCCCAGCGCCTGTCCCGCCCGAAGCGCAATTTCTGCAAAATCCACCAGGCCTACTGCCTGAAACACCAGCTTCAGATGCCCTGTGGCAACCTTTAAAATTTCAAACAGCGCCTCCATAATCCGCCACTGATCATCGGTATAGGTTTTTGGCGGCAGAATCCGAACGCTGTGTAGACGTGCTGCCGTATCATCACCTGACTTAAAGCCAGCTATATAAGCTCTAAAAGCGTCTTTGTTGTCCTTATATACCTGTTTAAGGCGTTTATCGGTCGTGCTGCTCGGCGCTGGAAAACCATTGTATTTGTTTGCGGTTTTGCGCCATTCCCCTTTTTGCGTCAGCAGCAGGTCAGCTATCCCCAGCCATTTATTAATTTCTGAAGGTGATGTCCCCGGAAGATTGGTTATTTGATCACATTCACAGATCTTGGATCTGGATCCGTCTTTTTTTAAATTTTCAGCGCCAAACCGTGCCAGGGACAGCAAATTATTCATCCCAGAGCCCTGAAATCGATCTCTTACCTTTATAAGGACATCTGTAATTAAATCTCCCAAAGCGGTTTCCAATGCTTCCCGCTGCCGCCGTCCATCAGTTGTATCCACCACATGCCGCAGCCACTGATCCCGTTTGGCCAGCATCCCGGCAATCAGATTTTCAATATTTGCCAGATGGTTGTCCAGATGGCGGATCAAATCCTCAATGGCCGGTCGCCATTTTGCACCGGACTCCAGGTCCGCAATCGTGTTTGCGGCAGCCTCACGGTAAAGCGCTTCAGGGCGTTCGGTGATTTTAGGCTGGGCTCCGAAGCTTGAAAGAAAAGGCATCTGCCGGGTCAGCCCCGCACACAAAGAATCAATGGTCTGGATTCTTAACCGGGCGGGATTTTTCGCCAAATGCCATAGTTTGCGCTTATCCCGGATCAGGACGTTTTTAGCCAGCTCCCATGTCCTGTACTCATGGGGTTCGACCGGCGGGGCGGGGTCCGCACCACGTTCAAGGGCTTTTAAAATCCGGTTTTTCATTTCACCAGATGCCTTGCGGGTAAATGTAATGGCAATAATTTCTTCAGGCGCCGCAACCCCTGACAGCAATTTCAGATAGCGCTGGATCAGCAGTTCCGTCTTGCCCGATCCGGCCGGGGCCTGGACGATAAACGACTGGGTGGGGTCCAGGGCTTGTTCGCGCTGGGCAGAGTCGGCTATGGGTATAGAATTTTTATCCATTGTTTTAATATTACAGTTTAATCCGAATAAACCGGAAAAGAATGATTAAAAATTGAAAACATCAATGTTGGATGTTTATTCCCCAACTCACTTAAATATATAATAATTAACGCTTACCATTCACGATATCTATAGGAAATCAACTTCCCCGATTCGGCACAACGGGCCAAGCTCGCAATACCGACAGCTTTTATTGATTGAAACAGGCATGACCGCCGCATATCCCTGTTGAATTTCATCAGCCAAAAATTCAATTTTACCCTGCCAGAAATCAATGACTTCCTTAAGAGAGTTAAAATTTTCCATGGGGCTGCGTTTTGCCCCCGGCCATCCGGCGCAGGGAATAATATCTTCCTCAGCTGCTACTCCAAGGTATGCGGATTTTCCTTTTTTAATCCGGGCAAACACCACTCCGGCCACCGGCTCATCCACAATAAAGCTGTACAGGGGGAGTTGGGGTTCGGCCATGCGCTCGGTAAACCAGTCGGCAACTTTCGGCTCACCGGTCTTATAATCCACAATCACCAGACGACCGTCATCAAGCCGGTCGATCCGGTCGGCATAGGTTTTAAGTTCTATGCCGGCAATGGTGCGTACCAGTTTTTTCTCCCGGTCAATCACCGCAAACGGAGACCTCTGCCGATCCATTTCCAGCCATTCAAGGAGCAAAGACACCAATCGCTGCTTTTCAATTTCGGTGAATCTGTACGTAAACGTTCGGGGATGCTGTGCAGCCATGTCTGAAACGGCCCTGCCAACGGCTTTTTGAACATCTGATGCAAGGTCTTTGCACGATTTTGCCATCAGCCGGCCATGTGTCTTTATTTCCTCCCAGAAAAATTCCAGCGCATGATGAACCAGGGTGCCCCTGTTTCTGTTATTTAAACCCGAATCCGGTGATTCAATCGGCCGGGCGTTTAATCGGTATCCGGCAAACGCTGAAAACGGACAGGCTGCCTGGGCCTTGATCAAGCCGGTCCCGCCGCTGACATGGACTTGGGTGCCAACCGGCGGGCCATGATGATCCGTTATCTGTTCAAACTCAATATTTTTAAACAATTGAATCCACCAGTGGGCTTTAGTCTGGTCCGTTTTTACCGGTTTAAGGTGAACAATTAACGGACTGGGCATCAACATTGTTTCCCCGTCTTTGACCGGATAACTGACAACCACATCTTTTGCAGCGCCCAGCAAACGACGGGTTATTTGACGGGCAAATTCAAATTCCCGTTCCGGTGAGGCATGCAATACATTGTACTTTTGCTGCACCCAGATGGGCAAAAACGGATTGGGCCGGGAGGGGAGCGGCCAGTTATCACAGTTTAACCCCATGATCCACACATGATCAAATTGTTCCCCGACAGCTTCCAGCATTCCCATGATCTGAACCGGCACATCGTCTGTTTCCGGCTGAAAAATTATGTCTGCAAGCATTTTCGTTAAATCAGCAACCGCAGTCTTTATATCCATTTCCCCGGCCATACCATCTAATGCCGCAAACTGATAAAGGGCTTCGTTCCATGCGGTTACAGTTTGATATTCTTCACTTGAAAGCGTCCGATCTCCTGCCCAGCCCAGGGTATTAAGCAAACGGGAAAAGTCCTTTGCCCAGCCTGATGGAAGCTGACGGCCCCGCAGTTCTTTAAGCATTGCCTGAAACCGCTTCAGGCGATCATGTAAAACCGGACAAAAAACACCCGGATGGTGATGCCGGCCCCCATGGTTTGCGCAGAAGTAAATCAGTGCGGAAACAGGTATGTCGGTTTCATTGTTTTCCCGGATCATAGCGTCTAAAATCGACCGGTTTGCAAGTTCGCTTCGGCCCCCTGCCAGAAACGGGGACCGTAAAAACGCACTGTACTGATCAACTTTAAACGATCTGCATGCAAACTGTAAAATCAACAGGGCAGCACTTACAACCGGATATTCCGAAAGTGGCTGTCCCAAAGAAATATTGAACAAGCGGTTACCTGTATTTTGCGGGGATAATGATTTGGACGGGTGAAATACATCATCAAAGACACGGATTAACGCCGGGCGAAAATTCTGCAAATCAGGTACGATCACCCCGATTCTTCCTTCAATATTTTCTTCCAGGCACGCCCTGGCCCATCTGGCGGCAACATTAATTTCCGTATCCGTATCCGCCAGTTCACACCTTTTCGCATGATGAGAATGATCGGGCCCGTCAAGGCAAAATATCTCTGAACCGGCAGCTTGCATCTTTTCAAGCAAAGATAACCGGCAAGGTGACAATTCATCAAATCCGGCCATGATCATCTGTTCGGGTGGCCTGATCATATCTGATTCAAAAAAATTACCCACCGCATCCGACAGACCCGCATTGTCCTGCCACCCGTTTTCCTTACAAATTGCTTCAAATTGGCCGGCCCACCCTATAAATGCGGCTGTATCTTCGGACGGCGTCTGCGCCAATTCGGAAAACGGCAACTGCCACTCTTTACAGATCTCCCATGCCCGCATCACCGCCTTTGCGGTTTCTGCGACCTGAAGCAGGCTGTGGCCTGATTCTGAGTTTTGAATAATCTGCTCCCAAACATACAGTTCCTGGGCAGGAGAAATCAGAACCGGCAATAATATTTTGTTTTCACTATAAACGGTGTAAAATGCCTGATCATAGACCCGACAAAGCCATGGGGAAAAAGGTATAATATCCGGTGATTCCCAGACGCTTTTCCCGGCGTTCACCTGATGTTGGTTGAATCGGATGGTTAAAGACCGTGACAGACGCCTGTTCACTGTGATCAGGGTTGCACCTTTGGCAAGCTGGTCTGATATCTTTTCTTTACTTATGGTCTTCAGCATTGAATTATTGCAAACAGTTGTGAATGAGTTATTTGGGAGGCTACAGGAATTAATTGACTTTTTAATTTTTTGATGATCAAACAGCCTGTTATAAAGTAAACGATATAAATAAATTTGTAAATAATCAACCATAGGGTTCGTCAAATAATTTAAAAAGCAATGGACAAAAAAACAATCATACAGACCCAGTCTGATCTTGTTGCGGATTGGGACACATTGTTTCGGGTCTTTATACGACCGGAAGGGCAGGCATCCCGTGCCACGCTGATCAAATACATGGATCGGATACTCTACGGTCTTAATGATTTTTTAAAAAAGCATGTGGGCATCACCGAGGCGAAAAGCTTAAAGGATCTTTCTGAAAAATTCACCGGCACCATTATCAGTGACAATCCGGAAAAAAAACTCGCTGATGTGATTACCTGCCTGATTGAAGATATCGCCCCCCATGCGGTGAACGTTGCCTCGCCTTATTTTATCGGCCATATGACATCCGCGATTCCGTTTTTCATGGTTCATCTCAAAACCATTGTCACGGCGTTAAACCAAAATGTCGTGAAACTTGAAACATCCAAGATCGTATCCGTTATTGAAAAACAGGTCATCGCTAAAATTCATCGGATGATTTATAATCAAGACGACGCCTTTTATCAAACCCATGTTCAGAACACGGATACTACCCTGGGAGTATTTGTTGAAGGCGGTACGACCGCCAATCTTTCAGCCCTGTGGGCCGCCAGAAACGCCGTATTTGCGCCAAAAACCGGCTTTGCCGGCATTGAATCAGAAGGGATTGCCGCTGCCTTTCGGGCGTATGATGTTGACCGCTGTGTCGTCCTTGTCTCCCGCCTGGGGCATTATTCGCTCAGAAAAGCTGCCGGAATCTTGGGCATCGGAAATCAAAATGTGATTGTCCTAGACACGGACAAAAACAACCGGGTCGATATTACAAAGCTGAAACAGATCATCTCGCGGATAGGAAAAGAAAATCCAAAAACGTGTATCCTGGCAATTGTCGGAATTGCCGGCGCAACGGAAACCGGAACCATTGATCCATTAGAAGAAATGGCGGAAATTTGCGCCGAGCACCATATTCATTTCCATGTGGATGCCGCATGGGGCGGCCCCACCCTTTTTTCCAAACAATATAAACATTTGTTAAACGGTATTCATCTTGCCGATTCAGTCACCATTGACGGGCACAAACAGTTTTATATGCCCATGAGCTGCGGCATGCTGTATTTAAAAGACCCGAAAAAACTGGATGTCATTGCCTATTATGCGCATTACGTCAATCGCTGGGGGTCTGTGGACCTGGGAATTAAAACGCTACCAGGGTCCAGGGAAGCCAACTCGTTAATACTGGACTGTGCTTTAAAAATTATGGGCGCAAATGGATACGCACTGCTTATTGATCACGGGATTGAAACCGCTGCCGCATTTGCCCGGGAAATAAACAAAAGAGACAGCTTTCAATTAATGACGCCGCCGACACTCAACATTCTCACTTACCGGCTCTGTCCTGCGGCCATACAAAACAAACTGAATACCGCCGATAAAACCCAGCGACAGGGAATCTGTGAAAAACTTAATGTTATCAACCAGAGGCTCCAGCGGATTCAGCGCGAGGCTGGTTCAAGTTTTGTTTCACGGACAACCCTGCTGCGCGATAACAACCCGGACGACAGCATTGTCGTTTTGCGGACCGTCATCATGAACCCCATGACAACAATCTCTATCTTAAATGAAATCCTCGATGAACAGGAAGAGATATTTGAAACGCAGTTAAAGGCTCTGTTGTAACCTAAACTTGACAATCTCGTAAAAAAAGTGCCCGGATGGCTAAGTTAAAAGTTCCATATACAAGGCGTAGTGATTTTTCAGGCAAGAAATCATACATGTAGTATATTGAGTGGCTGAAAAATCAATATAACGCAGTAGATGGGACTTTTAACGACGCCATCAAGCCCGCTCCCGGACAACGGCAAAGGCCTTTCGTGTAAGGTCTTCAGGAATAAGTTCTTTTTCCATCTGATCGGTGAGGGATGCCATGGCAACCCACTGCCCCGAAGACTTTATAACAACTTCAAATGACCCATCCCCTCGCATCACCGCAGCACAACCGGATGCCCAAAACATCATCCGCTTGTCAATACGTCCCATGACTTTTTCGCCCCGTCCGAAAAAAACCAGTTTCTCATTTATATTGATTTTTCTTTTCAGCGTGTAGTTAAGGCGGACGGAAACACCCCCGTTTGCCGAGGCGAAAAACCCACCCCACCCCATGGTTTCATCAAGGATGGCAAGCAGGCCGATTGGATGCATAAAGCCATCCTTCTCGAACAGATAAATCGTATCTTGATCTTCATCCTTAAACCCGGCAAACGCGCACACGATATTTCCGTGCGGACTTTTCCAGAGATGAAACTGTCTTTTTAAGCCCGGCAGGGTTCGTTTAACACCGCAGACAAAACAATTCCGATAATAGGGAAGATGATCCAGCGCACCCTCAATACCGGCAAAATTCTCCGGCACATAAGAACGGGGATATTCGTCTGCTTCCGGGATAGCATTCCCGACGCTGATATCGCCGGTAATATAAGGCATGGCCGCATTTTTAATCGATACGCGGCCGGATATTCCAGATTCCGTGGGCACCACATCAACACCAACCTGGTCTCCAACATGGGCTTCAGCACCTCCCATTCGGAAACTACAATGAACCGGATACCTTAATTCCCCGTTGTCAGCACAGTTTGCAAAACCCGCAGCAAGTTCCATGATGGAGCCCATACCGATACCTCCGTGGGGAATACCGACCCAGCCTTCTTTGCTCAAATCCATGACAAAAGAAGCCGAAACCTTCGCTCCTTCTTTTTTGATTTCGGAATCTTGAAACAAAAAAAAATGAACAAAGTTATCTGTCATAATACACCCCCCAAATGATAGACCATTGGGACTTAATGTCATTAACTTAAGAAATTTTTTAAAAATGAACCGCAGAATGTCGAACAGGGAATATCGAATTTCGATGTATTTTCTTTTACTTCTGCGGTTCGAAATTCCTTATTCGATATTCGACATTCTCCTTTAAAATGACCAATGCCCTTACGTTAACGGCATTGCCTTGGGACTATGTTACTGCACTGCAACACGGCCGGACTCAAAGGCCTTAATGTTGGTGTCCACAAACGCCTGTTTTGTTGTTTCACAAATGGCATCATGGATGCTTTCAGCAGTTATCGGCAAAATATTTGTTTCGATCAGCGCGCCCAAGAGTACCATATTCACGGACAACTCATTGCCCGCTTTTTTTGCAAGGGCATTGGCATCAAGGGTAATCAGCCGGCTAACCTTTGAAGCAATAAATGTTTTTATGATTTCCATATCCGGATAAATGCCTTTTCCAATGGCTGCGGTAAATGGGGGCAATGATGATGTGTTGGTAATAACAACTGTTTTTGAATTACATCTGTTTAATGCCCTCAATGCTTCAAGAGGTTCAAACCCCAAAAGAATGTCAGCCTCGCCGTCTGAAATAATGGCGCTTTGGGCGTCGCCAAAAATCATCGCAGATTCAACCACCCCGCCCCGCTGGGCCATGCCGTGAATTTCACTCATCCGAACAGGTACATCAAGCCGGCAGGCCGCCTCACCAAGGACTTTGGAAGACAAAAGATTCCCCTGACCGCCGACCGCCACAATAATCAACCGTTTTATATTCATAATATTTCCATCCTGTTTTATATTATCGCCTTAACGGCAATATTGCATGCTCCGGGCAAATTTGGGCGCAGACGCTGCATCCTGAACACAGTGTCGGATTAATCCGGACTTTTTCATCTTCAACAAAAAACGCCGGACACCCAAGGTCATTGATGCAATCCCTGTGGTTCTTGCATTTATCGCTCACATAAAAAGGTTTACCTACCTGTTTTTTCAAACTGCGTTCAAACAGGGTACACGCCTGTTTTGCAATGATCACCGAAACACCTTTATGAGCGATCGCTTCCTTAATGGCGGTGATACTTTTTTTGACATTATAGGGTCGAATAACGGTGACATGTTCAACGCCGATACCTTTCACCACCGACTCGATGGAGACCCGACCAAACCCGTCATGATTCATTGCCTTCATGTCCACGCCGGGATGGGGTTGATGGCCGGTCATGGCTGTGGTCTGATTGTCAAGTATGACTAAATTAATATCATGGTTGTTAAACACCGCATTGATCAGGCCGGGAATGCCTGAATGGAAAAAGGTGGAATCCCCGATAAAGGAAATTATTTTCTTGTCCGTTGTCTTGGAAAATCCGCACCCGGTCCCCACTGATGATCCCATGCAGATTAAAAAATCACCTGTAGACAACGGTGGAAGGAATCCCAGCGTATAACAACCGATATCCGTGGGGCGGATTGTCTCGATCCCTTCAATGGCTTTATTCACCGCATAAAATGTGGCACGATGCGAACACCCGGCGCAAAGATTCGGCGGACGCTGGGGAAGATCGGGGATATCCGAAAGATCCGGCAAATCGCTTGTTTCATATGGAATACCAAAATATGATGCAATGGCGGATCGGACCATGGCAGGATCAAATTCAAACAATCTTGAAAATAATTCAGGCGCCTTGCCGCGGATTGGATGCGTATAGCCCGCTTCCTGGGCAAAAGCCTTTACAGCCTCTTCCATGTAGGGTTCGCCTTCTTCAACCACCAGCACCTTCTCGCATCCATCAATAAAATCTTTGATCAGTTTGCCCGGCATGGGGTGTGAAAAGCCGACTCTGAATATCTTGACCTTATCTTTCACCTCAAGATCGCAGAGAGCATCCTTCACATAGTTATAGCTCACCCCGTTGCAGATGATTCCCCATGCGCCTTCACCTTCGATAATATTGTACCTGGAATCACATGAAATTGTTTCAGCTTTTTCAATATTATTTAACAGTTTTATATGAAGTTTTCGGGAAACCGCCGGCACGGTGACGTAGTTAAACGGATCTTTGCCAAAATCACCCATGGTCACCCGTTTTGCCATTTCTCCTAACACCACCGGTGCCGTGGAATGGTTTAACCGGGTTGTTGTCCTGAAAAGCACCGGTTCAGCGAGTTTTTCCGAAAGATCAAAGGCGTAGCCGATCATCTCTTTAGCTTCCTGTGCGGACGACGGTTCCAAAATCGGCAACCCGGACAATTTTCCATAATACCGGTTATCCTGTTCATTCTGACTGGAAAACATATAGGGGTCATCTGCGGTCAAAATAACAAGGCCGCCGCGCACACCGACATAAGCCAGCGTCATCAAGACATCCGCCGCAACGTTTACCCCTACATGTTTCATGATGCACATGCTGCGAACGCCCGCATTGGCTGCGGCTGCCGCCACTTCAAGGGCGACTTTCTCATTGGTGCTGTATTCAAAATACAGATCACTTTGCCGGGCGATTTGAAAAAAATTGGCTGAAATTTCAGACGACGGCGTTCCCGGATAGGTTGAGGCAAAGCCGACACCTGCCTCAATAGCGCCGCGGACAATGGCTTCATTGCCGAGCAGAAACATTTTTTCGCCCGAATGGTCCTTTAACAGTTTATGCATATTTTTTTCCCTTATACCAAAAATTATATAATAAGGTTTGAAATCTCATATATTCTTCAAGAAATATGTATTACAGAGCCATTTTCAAAATATTAAATCAGGTTCGAGATCAAGGCGCAGGACAACGAAAAAGCGCAGCATACATGAGCGTATGTGAGCATTTTGAGAAGGCCTGCAACAATGATATCGAGCCTTAGATGACATTTTGAAATCGACTCTACAGGCTAATATAACAGCCCCTTTCACGGTGTAAAGTTTTTTCTTTTTCCGTAAGCATTCACAGGCACCGCATCTGCTTTGTTGCCGAACACTTGAAGTACGAAAAGTACGTCTATGTGCTCGGCGCCTCGCATCTACGGCACCCTGTGAATGCTTACAGTTCATTGGTTGACAGCGCATCAGCAGTTGTACCCCCCGTGAACGGTTATCTTTTTTCTGCTAAAAGTCCCGAGTTAATGCTGATTTTCTCCGCACAGCCTCTATGGCCAGGGTAACCGCATTTGAATTTAAATTTGAGGAAAACCCGTGAAAATGGTTTGTGAAGCGACATTTGATCATTTTTTGCTGCATGCATAAGTCAATCAAGAAAAATAAACCCGGATTGTGACTCTGTTTTCTTATAACATCAAAAAAATGATCAAGGAGCAAACAAACTGTTTTCACGGGTTATATTCCAAATGCGGTTACCCTGCCATGTCAGATAGAGCAATTGTTCGTTTTTTATTGACAAAAAGAAGGGGCGCGGGTAGAAATTCGTAATAAATAGAGCATTTGTTCGGTTTTTAAAAAGTCAACAGAATTTATTGATATAGCAGGAGGTGAAAGATGAAGATAGATGATATCCGTCAGGTATTGATTATCGGGTCCGGTACCATGGGCCAGCAGATTGGTTTCCAGTGTGCGCTCAGCGGCTATGATGTGGCCTTATATGATATGGAGCAGGGCATACTTGATAATGCCATGGACAGGATTAACAGGCTGGCAAACTCCTTTGTTTCCGATGGCCGGTTAACCAAAGAAGCGGCCGAAGAAGTCATGGAAAAGATCCGGACAACGATTGACGCTGAAGATGCCGGTAAAAAAGCAGATTTTGTCAGCGAATCCGTGCCTGAGGACCCTGAATTAAAAGGCCGGGTATTTGCACAATTTAACAAAATTTGTCCGGCCCATACTATTTTTACCACCAATACGTCATCGCTGATTCCTTCCATGTTTGCCGAGGCCACCGGTCGTCCCGGCAGATTCGCGGCCTTTCATTTCCATGATGTCCGGTTTAACAATATTGTTGATATTATGCCGCATCCCGGCACATCGCATGAAACCCTTGAACTTATAAAAGCGTTTGCCGATCGCATCGGGCAGGTGGCCATTGTGTTGCAAAAAGAAAATTTTGGATATGTATTTAACGCCATGCTGATGGAACTCATGAAATCAGCCCAAAGCCTTGCTGCAAACAATGTTGCGTCCATAGAAGATATTGACCGTGCATGGATGGGGGTGATGCATACGCAGGTTGGCCCATTCGGGATTATGGACAGTATCGGCCTTGACACGGTATGGAAAGTTACCGATTACTGGGCTAATATTTTAAAAGACCCTCAAGCCATTGCCAATGCCGCTTTTATGAAAAAATATGTTGACGCCGGAAATGTGGGCGTTAAAACTGGGAAAGGATTTTATTCTTATCCGGCTCCGGCTTTCGGGGAGCCGGGCTTTATTGAAGGAAAACAATCATGATCCCGGCAGGTGAGAAAAGATTTTGAGTTTGATGATATCATAAAGAGTTGAATTTTTTATTTTTGGCATAAAGGACAAGTCGTTGCCCAACTTAAAACACGCCCGACGGGCTCGTGTCGATTTTGTGATGGCAAAGTAAAAAGTTCAAGTTCAAGGCGCGCAAATCCCGAGGAATGAGGCGTGCTTATTGTACGTTGAATGACCTCGGGATGCAGCGCAACGCAGAAATTGGGCTTTTTACTTTGCCATCATAAGGAGGATGAAAATGGATAAACAAGTTGTCTCCATTGTTCGATATGAAAAACCCGGGGAGTCGGTAAGAAAGGCGGTGGAGATGTCAAACGGTCTGGCACACCTGCCGGCCAATGCGAAAGTGTTTATCAAACCCAATATTGTGTTCTGGACCAGGGCCACGCTGTTTCCCAAGTGGGGCGTGATTACAACTTCCAGGGTTATTGAAGATATGGTAATCCTCCTCAAGGAACACGGCATCACCGATATCACCATCGGAGAAGGGGTGGTGGCGGCTCCGGATGACACGGAAACACCGGCCCATGCATTTAAATATTTAGGTTATGAAACATTAAAACAACGTTATGGGGTCAAATATATCAATGTCATGGAGCGGCCCTTTGAAAAAGTGGACCTCGGAGATGATATTACGTTACGGTTTAACACAGATATCATTAACAGCGATTTTGTGGTGGATCTGCCGGCCATGAAATCACACAACCAGACCATTGTCAGTTTGGGCATTAAAAATTTGAAAGGTACCATTAATATTGCTTCGAGAAAGAAATGCCACAGTGCGGATCCGGTAAAGGATCTTAATTTTCATGTGGCCCGGCTGGCGGATAAAATGCCGCCCATATTTACTTTACTGGACGGGATTTATACCCTGGAACGGGGGCCGGCCTTTGACGGCAAGATCCGGCGGAGCAATCTTTTAGTGGCGTCATCGGATATTCTGTCCGCAGATATGGTGGGTGCAAGAATTTTAGGGCATGAGCCTGAAAATGTGCCATATCTTCTGCATGCGGCAAAAAATCACAGCCGTCCCACGGATTTATCAGATATCGAGGTTGTGGGGGAAAAAATTGAAGATGTGGCATCGTATCATGAATACGATTTTCCATATTCCGACAAAGAAGATGGTATCATGCCCGTACCCCTTGCCAAACAGGGCATCCAGGGGCTTTATTACCACAAATATGATCTTTCCATGTGCACCTATTGTTCAGGCTTAAACGGTCTGGTCCTCACTGCCATCCGCTACGCCTGGAAGGGCAAGCCCTGGGATAAGGTTGAAGTCCTGACCGGGAAAAAGATGCAGCCAAAACCGGGAATGAAAAAGACAATCCTTTTGGGAAAATGCATGTCCAAGCTTCACAAGGATAACCCGAATATTAATGAGGCAATTCCCATCAAGGGTTGTCCCCCTGACCCGAAAGACATTATCAAGGCATTGCATAAGGCGGGCATTGAAGCGGATCAGGGCCTGTTTGACCAGGTCGACATGCTGCCCGGTTTTTTTATGTCCCGCTATAAGGACAATCCGGAATTTGATGAGGCGTTTTTTAAGGTGAAGTAATAAGGTAAGTTTCCCTTAATGATGAAATCTGATTTGATTATCCACAATGCAGTTGTCATTACGGTAAACCCCGCTTTCGACATAATTGATGACGGGGTCGTCTGTATTAAAGACGGTGTCTTTCATCTTGTCGAAAGGCGCAAAAACGATATCTCAAAATATCCATCCGAAGAATATATAGACGCGGACGGCGGAATCGTTATGCCCGGTCTGGTCAATGCGCATACCCATTTAGCCATGTCTATATTCAGAGGGCTGGCCGATGATCTGCCCCTTTCCGTATGGCTAAATGACCATATCTTTCCGGCCGAACAAAAATATTTATCACCTGAAACAGTCAGGGCCGGGACACGGCTGTCATGCGCGGAAATGTTGATGAGCGGGACCACCACCTGCTGTGACGGATACTTTTATGAAGATTCGGTAGCGGAAGCCGTCATAGAGACCGGTCTTCGGGCGGTTCTCGCCCAGGGGGTGATCGATTTTCCGGCGCCGGGGGTGCCGGACCCAAAACGCAATGTTGAAACAGCCATTGAGTTTGTTAAAAAATGGAAGAATCGTTCACCGCTTCTCACGCCGTCCATATTTTGTCATTCCCCTTATACCTGTTCTGCGGAAACATTGCAAAACGCGAAACGTGCGGCAGATGATATGGGTGTCCGGTTTCAGATTCATGTTGCGGAAACAAAAAAAGAATTTGATCAGATCCAGGCAGAACACGGGGTTTCAGTGGTTAAATATTTAGATAGTCTCGGGCTGCTCAACGAAAATACGATTGCCGTTCATGCGGTCTGGATGGATTCGGATGATATCAAACTGCTTTCCGATAATCGGGTGAAGGTTATTCATGCGCCGGAAAGTAATATGAAACTGGCATCCGGCGTATCACCGGTTCCTGAGATGATTGAAAAAGGAATAACAATCGGCTTGGGAACAGACGGGTGCGCCAGCAATAATAATCTCGATCTTTTTGCTGAAATGGATTCTGCGGCCAAGCTGCATAAAGTGTTCTCAAAAGATCCGACGGTCATGGATGCTAAAACGGTTGTGCAAACGGCTACCATTCAGGGAGCGAAAGCCATCGGCGCCGGGGATGTCATTGGTTCCCTTGAACCCGGTAAACAGGCTGATTTGATTATTATTGATATTCATAAACCCCACCTGACACCCATGTATCATCCGGCATCACATGTGGTGTATGCAGCCCAAGGATCGGATGTCCGTGATGTTTTTGTTGCAGGCAAGGCTTTGCTTCGAAACCATGAACCGGTTTGCCTGGATGTAAAAGGGATTATGAAGCAGGCGGCGGCGGTGGGGGTGGCGGTGAAAAAAATGCAGACACAAGGATGAGCATTTTATGAATCTTAAAGATTTAATTAAAGCGGCACGGGGTGATCAACCGGCTGACTTTCTTTTTACCAATGCCCGGATTGTCAATGTGTTTTCCGGTGAAATCATTTCAGATCATATTGCGGTGTCGGATGGATATATCATTGGATTGGGCGATTATCCGGCCCATAAAACCATTGATATAAAAAACAGGTTTGTGGCTCCGGGATTTATAGATGCCCATGTCCATATTGAAAGTTCAATGGTGTCTGTCTCTGAATTCGCAAAAGCAGTCCTCCCGAGAGGTACTACGACCGTTGTGGCTGATCCCCATGAAATTGCAAATGTGATGGGTGTTGACGGTATTAAATATATGCTGGAAGCCAGTGAAAAACTGCCGATGAACATGTTTTTTACCCTGCCGTCCTGCGTGCCGGCAACCAACATGGAAACTGCCGGAGCAATGCTTGACGCTGAAAAGTTGCGCCCGTTTTTAAGCCGGAAACGGATTGTCGGGCTGGGGGAGATGATGAATTTTCCCGGTGTGATTTCCGGCGACAGGGATGTTATTTGCAAGATCGAAAATACGTTTGCACACGGAAAACCAGTGGACGGTCATGCGCCTGGGCTTTCCGGAAAAGAATTAAACGCCTATGCGGCATCCGGAGTTTCCAGTGATCATGAATGCGTCACGCCAAAAGAAGCAATGGAGAAATTGCGGGCCGGCATGTATATCATGATCCGGGAAGGAACGGGCGCAAAAAATTTAAACGATCTTTTACCGGTTATTAATCCAAAAACCGCTCGTCGGATCATGTGGTGCACTGATGACCGGCATCCCCATGATATCTGCGGCCAGGGGCATATCGATTTTATTATCCGTTGTGCCATTGCTTATGGTGTTGATCCAATCACGGCCATTGGAATCGGAACACTAAATCCAGCTCAATATTTTGGTTTAAGACATCTGGGTGCCATCGCGCCGGGCAGAAAAGCAGATATGGTGGTGTTCTCGGATTTGCAGCATCTGGTGGCTGAAGAAGTTTATGCGGGCGGGAATCTGGTCGCATCGGGAGGTCAGATGAATCCTGATGTTGAGCTGGAAGTTGAACCAAAAGTTAAGCCAAAAGTTAAGCCGGAGCTTAAGACTGACAAATCACAGGCATGTCTGTCCACCATGCACGTTAAAGATAAACAGGTTGATTTTACCATTCTCACCCAAAAAAAACAGATCCGGGTGATTGAACTGGTTGCTGATCAGATTTTTACCCGGCAATTGATTACAGACGCGGTTGTTGAAAATAATTTTGCTGTTTCTGATACATCCAAAGATATTTTAAAAATCGCTGTAATCGAACGGCACAAAGGGACCGGAAATGTGGGCAGGGGATTTATAAAAGGGGTTGGTTTAAAACAGGGTGCCATTGCATCCAGTGTGGCCCATGATTCCCATAATATCATCGTGGTGGGAGTAAATGATGACGATATGGAGGTCGCCGTCAAACGCATCATAGAATTAAACGGCGGGCTTGTGGCGGTTAAAGATCAAAAAGTTGCCGCCGGACTTGCGCTTCCCATCGCCGGGCTGATGTCACCCGATCCGCTTAAAGCTGTTCGAAATCAGATGGACCAACTGATAAACGCGGCCCATGAATTTGGAGCTATCATCCCTGATCCGTTTATGATCCTGTCTTTTCTGGCGTTGCCGGTTATTCCGGAATTAAAACTTACGGACCTAGGGCTTTTTGATGTCTTGAAATTTAAACATGTTTCGTTGTTTGTTGATTAGGGCGAATTTATGATTATCCATGTTGACATGGACGCGTTTTTTGCTTCCGTGGAGCAGCTTGATAATCCCGAGCTTAAAGGAAAATGTGTCATTGTGGGCGGCACATCTGACAGGGGCGTGGTGGCCGCATCCAGTTATGAAGCCAGAAAGTTCGGTGTTTATTCCGCCATGCCCATGTACCAGGCACGGCAGAAATGCCCTCAGGGAGTGTTTTTACGTCCACGCGGCCATAGGTACAAAGCGCTGTCACAAAAAGTAATGGCAATCCTTGAATCATTTTCGCCGGTTGTTCAGCAGGTTTCCATTGATGAAGCATTCATGGACATCACGGGATCTGGAGCCTTGTTCGGCAGCCCCTGTGAAACCGGATTAAAGATAAAGCGGAAAGTAAAGGATATTGTTGGGCTGACCTGCTCGGTGGGAATTGCGCCTCTGAAATTTTTAGCAAAAATTGCCTCTGATATGGACAAACCAGATGGCCTTACCATTATTTCCCCGGAAAACGTCCCTGCGTTTATTGAAACATTGGCGGTTAATAAAATTTCAGGTGTCGGCAAACAGACCCAAAGCCGTCTTGAAAAAATGGGGATTTTTGCCTTAGGGGATGTGAATGCCCATTCACAAAAAATACTTGTCGATCAGTTTGGAAAATATGGACAGCGGCTTTGGGAGCTTGCAAACGGTATTGATAGCTCGATTGTGAATCCGCATCGGCCCGTAAAATCGGTCAGCAGTGAAGAAACCCTGTCTTCAGATACCCTTGATGTGAATTTTTTAAAGTCAGTGATGCTGAAACACTCAGAAGATGTGGGGCGCCAGCTAAGGGAAAAGAGTAAAAAAACAAAAACAGTCAGTATTAAAGTCAAATATTCTGATTTTACGCAGATTACCCGCCAGACCAAACTTTCCCGCCATACCTTTTCTTCAGAAAAAATTTTTCAGGCAGCGGTTAATTTGCTGGATAAATTAAGGCTGAATAAACCGGTGAGGCTCATCGGCGTGGGCGCATCTGATCTTGATTCAGGAGACCGGCCGGTTCAAATGGATCTTTTTTTTCAATCAGATGATGGTTTTGAAAAATGGGAAAAAGTGGACAAGGCCGTTGATGCCATTGCCGAAAAATTCGGAAAACACATGATTAAAAAAGCAGGTCTTACCTATACCAAATCCGATGAAAATTTTTAAAAAAAATTGAATGTCAGACTCTTCGGCCTGTTTCTTGACAACCAAAATCCCCAATATGTTCAAAAAAATGAAATTTAAACCGCATCATGTAGTAATGGCATGGAAAAGATACAAGGGGTCAAGTCTTCGTTTGACATTTGAAAATTTATTTGTTATTTATATAAGTTATGAGCCGGCCATTACGAATAGAGTTTCAGGGGGCCTGGTATTATGTCACGAATCGGGGAAGACACGGAGATGAAGTCTTTGTCGACGCGAATGACTATCAGGTTTTTATTGATTTGCTCCGCGAGTCAACGACTCTCTGGAACATCGCTGTCAGCGCGTATTGCCTGATGCCGAACCAGTATCACCTGCTGGTTCAGACCCCTGATGCTAATTTGTCCCGCAGCATGCGTCATATTAACGGTCTATACACACAACGGTTTAACAGATCCCATGATTATGATGGCCCTTTATTTCGAGGAAGATTTAAGAGTATTCTGCTCGAGGAAGGGGATTATCTCATCGAACTGGTAAAATATATTCATCAAATTCCCGAACGCGAAGGGCTTGCTCTTAAGTTTGACGGATATCCCTGGACCAGCCATCCGGGGTATTTATCCAGGGCAAAGAAATGGGGATGGCTGAATAAAGAGATTATTTTGTCGTTGATTTCAAATTTTAGAAGCGGCAAATTAAAATTTTACGGGCAGTTCATACAGGAGGAAGTTGCCGGAAAGGTGTTGCGCGTTTTTGAAATGAAAAAATTTCCGGCTATGTTAGGAGATAAAAGTTTTATTTTATGGGTACGCAAAGAATTTTACAGCGGGAAATCACATCGGCAGGTCCCGGACTCGGCAATTTTAGCCCCTGAAGTGGATCGTATTAAAACTGCTGTGTCCAAAGAATACCAGGTGGATGTGGATAAGTTGATAAAATCGAGGCGGGGTGTCTTTAATGAGCCGCGGGGCGTGGCCATTTATTTGACCCGCATGTTGAGAAAAGACAGCCTGGAACGCATTGGCCGGGAATTTTCCATGGCCGGTTACAGCTCCGTAAGCAGTGCC
Organism: Desulfobacterales bacterium; assembly: GCA_029933295.1. GTDB lineage: Bacteria > Desulfobacterota > Desulfobacteria > Desulfobacterales > Desulfosalsimonadaceae > JAOZOL01. Next base: position 21,382 of record JAOZOL010000002.1, read on the forward strand.
ATTGTCAGAATAAAACAGCAAATGGCAAAGGATCGAATACTTCCCGGCCGGATCGAAAAGATTAAATTTTCCATTATCAGCAGGTAACAATTAAGAGGAGTCATATCATGGCAAAATCAATTTTAATCACAGGCGCGTCATCCGGTATCGGAAAAGCGCTGGCTTTTGAGCTGGCCGGTAAAGGATACTCCCTTGCACTGGCGTCCCGGGAAATAGATTTGTTGAGTCAAATTCGTGATGATATTTTAGAAGAATCCGGTCCTCCGGCGGTTGCCATACGGCAGCTGGATGTAACGGATTACGAGGACGTTTATAAGGCTGTGAATGAACTGGCCGATGAAGTCGACGGACTGGATATTGTGTTTGCCAATGCCGGTGTGGGGCTTGGCGAACGGGTCGGCAGGGGTGATTTTGAAAAAGCCCGGCGAACCATAGAGGTGAATCTGCTGGGTGCCATTGCAACGGTGGATGCGGCGGCGGCCTATTTTTTGAAGAAAGGGAAGGGCCATATTGTGGGCACCAGCTCTGTGGCGGCATTTCGAGGCATGCCCAAAAGTTCAGCGTACAGTGCATCAAAGGCCGGATTTGCGATTTATTTAGAATCAGTTCGTGCAGAACTATATAAAAAGAATATTGATGTGACTGTATTATATCCGGGATATATCGATACGCCGTTAAATGAAATGTTGAAATCCCGGCCGTTTTTAATTTCCGTTGAAAAGGGGGCGGAGATTATCGCCCGGTTGATCGAAAAACGGGTCAAATCCTCCACCGTTCCTGTGTACCCGTGGAATATTGTGGGGCGATTAATGAAAATTCTTCCCACCGGTGTGATCGCAAAGATGTGACGAAGATGGCGCCGTAATTTTTTCGAGGCTGCATTGCAATTCCAGCAGCCCTGGATTACCCGCCGTTTAAATTGGAATGACACGGCACTGGATACTTAAACATGCTTATTTATGCGGTAGCGGATATTCACGCGGATTTTAAACGGCTTGCCCGGATTGGCGAAAACATAAAAAGACATTCCCCGGATGTGCTGGTCATTGCCGGAGATATTATTAATTATTTTAAACCATCACCGGTTTTCAAATATTTAAACACGCTGCCGGTACCGGTTTTTGCGGTTCGGGGAAATTCCGATCCCTTATATATTGAAAAACAGTTTAAAAATTATTCAAATCTCACATCCCTGCATTTAAACAGGGTAACGATTCAATCGGTGCCCTTTGCCGGCCTTTCCGGGACCATACCTCTACCGTTTAGAAATCGCGTTTGTTTTCGGGAAAAGTTGTTAATGGATAAAATTACCCCGTTGATTGACCGGCAAACCATACTGGTGGTTCACCCTCCACCCTGGGGAGTACTGGATCAGGTGCTCGGTAGGTTTCATTCCGGGTCGAAAATGGTGCGGGATTTTGTCGATAAAACCCGGCCCCGAATATTGATTTGCGGGCATATCCATGAGGCGGCCGGTGTTGATGAAATCGGGGAAACCACAGTGGTCAACTGCAGTGTGCCGAAAACCGGCAAGGGCATGATGATTGAATTAGGAGTGCAGGGTGATCCGATTGTGGAGGTGGTGTAATATAACCAATAGATGAACATCGAACATCGAACGTTCAACATCGAATGATGAATAAAAATCTCTATGCAATAAATAATAGTGATTGAAAAAAAATAACAAGGCAGAGATAGTTCAAAGGCTATTTGATAAGAAGTAATGTTCGTTTAGGGTTAACCGTTTATAATTGATATGGATTATTTTGAAATAAATGAAAATAAAAATACGGAGCGAAGCGACAACCGTATTCGATGTTCAATGTTGAACGTTCGATGTTCGACGTTCATTTTTAAAAAAGCCCTTCGCGGCACAATCTAACCTGTGAGCGTATGCGATGACTATCCCACAAACGGCCGGCGCAGCACAGTATCCTTATTCCATTTCCGGTCATCTTTTTCAGGATAAGCGATATTGTAATGGAGTCCGCGGCTTTCTTTTCGGTGTCTGGCGCATCGAATGATTAATTCAGCCACAGTGGTAATGTTTCTTAATTCGATCAGGTCCGGAGTAATTTTAAAATCCCAGTAATATTCGTTAATTTCATCACGGATCATTTCCACCCGCCGGGTTGCCCGCTCCAGACGTTTATCTGATCGTACAATGCCCACATAATTCCACATCATTCTTCTGATTGCGTTCCATGAATGGGTCACCATGATAACTTCATCACTGTCGATGGCGCCCAGATCATCCCATGGAGGAAGCTGGGGTGATGTTTCAAATTCAACATTCTGATGGTCTTTGATCGCCTGAATGGCTGCGTTATTGGCATAAACCAGTGCTTCGAGCAGGGAGTTGCTTGCCAGACGATTGGCGCCATGGAGCCCTGTGCAGGCTGTTTCCCCAATGGCAAACAGACGTTGGATATTTGTTCTTCCATTAATATCCGTTGCCACACCACCGCACATATAATGGGCCGCAGGAACAACCGGTATGGGGTCTGCGGTCATATCAATGCCGAAATTCAGGCATTTTTCATAGAGGTTGGGGAACCGGGTTTTAATAAAGTCGGCGTTTTTATGGGTGATGTCAAGAAAGACGAATTCATCTCCCCTTTTTTTTAATTCCGCATCAATGGCGCGAGCCACAACATCCCTGCATGCAAGGTCTTTTAACGGAGAATAGTTTTCCATAAACGGTTTGCCGTCGGTATTAATCAGGATAGCGCCATCTCCTCTCACTGCTTCTGAAATCAGGAAATTTTTCGCATCCGGATGATACAGGCAGGTGGGATGAAACTGGACAAATTCCATATTGGCGACTGTGGCACCGGTTCGGTAAGCCATGGCAATACCGTCGCCCGTGGCAATATCCGGATTACTGGTATACATATAAACCTTGCCGGCCCCGCCGGTGGCAAGCACAATTGTTTTTGCACAGAAGGTGTTAATTTCATTGGTGTTTCGGTCAAGAACATAGGCACCGTAGCAATAGTCTTCATGGGTGGTGACTATCATTCCCCGCTGGAGACGTGTGGAACGGGTAAGCAGATCGATGGCGATATTGTTTTCAAACAGGGTGATCTGTTTATGGCTCATCACCCGGTCAACCAACGCTTCTTCCACGGCCCGGCCCGTTAAATCATCGGCATGGACAATGCGGTTATGGGAATGCCCGCCTTCCCGGCACAGGTCTAAATCCAGGCCGGCCAAATCTTTTGAGTTCCCTCTTTTCCGGTTAAATTGGACGCCAAGGTCAATGAGTTCCTGTATTCTTTCCGGGGCTCCCCTGACCACCATTTCCACCACACGTTTGTTACAGATACCGTCACCGGAAGCAAGGGTATCCTGAACATGCGCGTCAAAGGAATCGGTCTGGGCAATGACCGATGCAATTCCTCCCTGGGCATAGGCGGTGTTGCTTTCACTGATATTTTTTTTAGTGACAATGGTGACACTGCCATGATCCGCCACTTTTAAGGCAAATAATAAGCCGGCCACGCCGCTGCCGATAACTAAAAAATCCGATTCATGTTCCATTTTGATTTTATTTCTTTTTTATTATAAAAGGAAACCGTTCACATGGTTGCAAATGTTCGTTTTATGATAATTCATCAAACTGTAAGCGTTTACAGGGTGCCGCAGATGCAAGGCGGAGGGCACGCAGTCGTACTCCCTGTACTTCAAGTGCCCTACAACAAAGCAGATGCGGTGCCCTGTGAACGCTTACTATAAAAGTGATGACCGTTTTCGCTTAGTTCTGTTTCCCAGTAAAAATCCGATCAACAGGACTCCTGCGCCGACCAGGAACCATTTAATGGCAAAGGACAAATATGTATCCGACACCCTTTGCTCCAGTGCTTTTATCCGGCTGGTTTTTTTGCTGATTTCCAATGTCAGGCGGTCATATTTTTTTTTAAGGCCCAGATAGTCCCTGGAATCATCTTTTAATGAGCCGTAAGCATTTTGAATAACAGCCAGCTTATCCATATTTTCGTCAAGACGGGAAGCTAAGGTTTGACTCTCTGATTTTAAGCGTTCATTTTCAGCCTTTAGCTCCTCAATCTCCCGGTGCCTGGTTTCCAGCTGTTTTTTTAATTCCTCTATCTGCACGTCCGGGGGCTTGTCTTTGGAGAGATAGCGGGAAACCACCCAACCCTGGGTGCCGTCGGAAAGTCTTATATTTGTCCACCCGCTGGAAAAAGTCATCACCTCCACTTTTTCCCCCGATGGGAGTGTCCTGATGATATTGCTGTTTGCCCCCCGGTTTTCACGTACATTGAGTTTCGTAATGTCACCAACATACATGACTTCTGCCGCAACAGGCATGGCATACATAACGGTATATATGAAAATAGTGATCCAGATCGCAATCCATTTTTTCATAGCAAGCGTTTCTCCAAGCATGATGGTTGTAACCGTTTAAAATTACAATATGAATATATATTTAACCAAAAAGTATATATGAATTGCCAAAGACATTCAAGTCAAAAAGCGAGCAAAGATTCTCGCAGGAGCCCTCAAATGCCATCCTGCAGTGCTTGTTTTCCCTGGTTGGGAAATTAAAGATTTAGCTGCAGTCTATCCGCCAGGCCCGACCGCCTCATCTGCGGTTTGTTGTTTTTTAACGCAATGGCCAGGGCCTTTTTCGCGCCAATAAGAACAACAAGTTTTTTGGCCCTTGTGATGGCCGTATATAAAAGGTTTCTCTGGAGCATCACATACTGCTGGGTGATAATCGGGAGGATGACTGCAGGATACTCTGAACCCTGGGATTTATGGACGGATATGGCGTATCCGAGGGACAATTCGTCGATTTCATTAATGTCATAGTCCACATTCCTTCCGTAGAAATCAACACTTAGCAGGCTATTGGCTTTGTCGATGTTCGTGATGGTTCCAATATCGCCGTTAAACACGTCTTTTTGATAATTGTTTTTCAAGTGCATGACTTTATCGTTGACCTTGAACCGATTGCCATTGTGTGACAGTGCGCTTGTATGCGTATTTAATCTGGTTTGCAGAACTTTGTTTAAATTAATGGTGCCGGCGATCCCTTTGTGCATGGGGGACAGCACCTGGATATCCCTTATGGGATCAAGCCCAAACCTGTCCGGGAGTTTTTTTGTATACAGGTCGATGATGGATGCCACAACATCTTCCGGCGTCTGCTGATTAATAAAATAAAAATCCGTATCATGATGTAATTCATTTTTCATGGCGTTTAGTTGCGGGAAATCGCCGTTACGGACACAATGGGCGTTAACAATTATGGAACTTTCCTTTGCCTGGCGAAAAATTGTATTGAGATAAAAAACAGGAATCGCTTCAGAGGTTATCAGGTCGGCAAGCATATTGCCGGGCCCCACGGGGGGAAGCTGGTGAGCATCACCCACCATGACCACTGCTGCGGTAAGGGGGATGGCATTTAAGAGGTGATACATTAATATCGTATCCACCATGGATGCTTCATCGACAATAATGATATCCGCGTCAATGGGATTGTCCTGGTTTTTTCCAAAAATCTGATCGTCAAAATTATACTCAAGCAGCTTATGAATGGTATGCGCCCGGTGATTCGTCACTTCGGAAAGCCTTCTTGCGGCGCGACCCGTGGGGGCGGCCAGGCAAACACGTTTTCCGGTCGTCTGGTGCATTGCGGTAATCGATTTGATCAGGGTGGTTTTACCGGTTCCGGGCCCACCGGTAATAATGCTGATTCTGTGTTTCAGTATATCTTCAAGAACCCGGCGTTGTTCTGTCGACAGGGCGATAATGAGCCTGGATTCTATTTTTGATAATATCGTTTCAACCGGAATGTGAACCGGATCTGCGGGAATGGAGAGCAGGGCGGATATCCGGCCGGCAATCGTTTTTTCCGCCTTGTGCATTTTTTTTAAATATACGGCATGACCCCCTCCATCCGTTTCATCACCGGGATGTTTCTCTATGATGATTTCTTTGCTTTTGCGAAGGGTTTCTATTGCATCATCAATCGCATCAGGTGCAATTTTGAAGATATCCGAGATTCGCTCGATCAGGTCGTTTTTATATATAAATAGATGGCCGTTTCCCAGTGCTTCTTTGAGCGAATGCCGAATGCATGCGTCGGTTCGTTCATTAATATCAGTTTCAACCCCCAGATTTTGAGCGATTTTATCGGCAATGTAGAAACCGATGCCAGGAATATCAGTTGCCAGGCGATAGGGGGATTGGCGGATGATATCAATGGCTTCATTGCCGTATGCTTTAAAAATTTTTCCGCTGTATGACGCTTTGATTCCATTTTTTTGAAGAAATTGCATGATGGCTTTCACACGATGGTGGGATGCCCACTGGTTGTGGATTAAAGCCGCTTTTTTTTCGCCGATGCCTTCAACCTGGGTCAGCGCTTCAGGCTGGTCTTCGATGACAACCAGGGTTTCGTCGCCGAATTTTTGCACAATTTTTTCAGCGATTGACGGGCCGATCCCTTTTAAAATGCCTGATGTTAAATAGTTTTTAATGCCGTCAACGGTTGCGGGAAGAAGAATTTCCGCCGCATCAAATCTAAACTGCTGGCCGTATTTTTGATGCATGGCCCATTTTCCGGTCAGCCTGATCATTTCACCGACAACAGCTTCGGGCAGAAATCCGACCACCGTAACTGATGTTTTTGGAGAACCGGTTTTTAACCGGGCCACAGTATAATGATTATGCTCATTATGGTAGGTGATATGTTCAAGGGTTCCTTCCAGAGATATCATATTTGATCAATAACAAAGACCACTTGTTTTGAATAGGTTTTTTTTGTTGAAGAGTGAAATTTGGATGGCAAAGGAAAAAGTTCAAGATCAAGGAGCTAACAAATTGTTTTGCGGATTACATTTCAAATGCAGATCCCCTGTGTTTTCCCGTTCTGGGTGTTGTCATTTAGTTGATTATGGTCTATTATCATTTATGCAGTATGCGTTTAAAATGTTACACTCTCGTAAAAAATTGCATTCGACGCTAATACCATATCGCCAGACCTATAAGAACCATGGGGCTAAAATGAAAACAAGAAATCCACAGGATGCTGATTGTGAACCACTCTAAAATAAAAACATATTATCGTCCATGCACTTTGGGTGAATCAATGTGCGGCCTTGAGATCAGGGTGCAGCAAGGTAAAATCCTGTCAATCACCGGCGACAAAGACGACCCCTTCAGCCAGGGGCATATGTGTCCGAAGGCTATGGCGCTAAGAGAAATCCATGAAGATCCCGATCGCCTCAGGCATCCGGTTAAACGGAACGGAAACACATGGGAGCCTGTCAGCTGGAAGGACGCCCTGGATGAAACCGCCCGTAAAATCAGGTTAATTTAAAAAAAATACGGGGATAACGCGGCTGCCGTATATATGGGAACCCCCACGGCGTTTAATTATGGTTTTCTGCTTTTCATGCTGCCTTTTATAAAGGCTCTTCATACCAAAAACCGGTTTTCAACCACCTCCGTTGATCAGTTGCCCCTGATGGTTGCCGCATATCTCATGTTTGGCCATCAGGCGCTTTTACCTGTTCCCGATCTGGACAGAACCGATTTTTTTCTTATCATCGGCAGCAATCCCCTTGTTTCCATGGGCAGCATGATGTCTGCCGGCAATATAAGAAAGAAACTCAAGGCTGTTTTACATAGCGGCGGGAAAATCGTCGTAATCGATCCGAGACGTACCCGCACCGCGCAACTGGCCAGCCGTCATCATTTTATCCGCCCCGGGACAGATGCATTGCTTTTACTGGCCATGATCAACGTAATTTTTGAAGAAAACAGGGATGCAATGCACAGGATGAAGGCTTTATGTAATGGCCATGATCTCCTGAGGGATATGGCCGACAGGTTCCCCCCGGAACGGGTGGAGAAAATCACAGGGATAAAGGCGGAAGACATCCGCCGGCTTGCCCGTGAGTTTTCGGGCGCGAAAACAGCAGCGTGTTACGGAAGAATGGGCACATGCGGCCAGGAGTTCGGGACAGTCACATCCTGGCTGATCTATTCCTTGAATATAATCACGGAAAATATAGACCGGCCCGGTTCCCTTATGTTCTCCCGTCCGGCAGTGGATCTTGTAGATTTCACAGGAAAAACCGGACAAGGCGGGCATCTGGCCAGGTGGCACAGCCGGGTCAGGGGACTGCCGGAATTCTCAGGTGAGCTTCCGGCAGTCGCACTTGCGGATGAAATTCTTGCGCCCGGGGACGGGCAGGTCAGAACGCTTATCACCATAGCCGGGAATCCCGCGCTTTCCTCACCAAACAGCGCGCGCACGGAGAAAGCCCTTAAATCTTTGGATTTTATGGTGTCCATGGATTTTTATATCAACGAAACCACGCGGCATGCCGATATTATTCTCCCGCCTGTCAGCCATCTTGAATCATCTCAATATCATCTTGCATGCCTTTCCCTTGCCGTAAGAAATACAGTAAAATACGGAAAACCGGTTTTTCAAAAGAAAAAAGGGGCAAAGGCTGACTGGGAAATCGTGCGTGAGCTTACCCGCCGTCTGGAGGAAAGTCCCTTTAAACGGATGATGGCAAAATTTACCAGTCCAGATATGCTTTTGGGGCTCCTTATGCGCATGGGCCCGTATGGCGCAAAATTTAACCCGTTAAGTCACGGACTCACCCTCGGCAGGGTTAAAAAAAAGCCCCACGGCATTGATCTGGGGCCCCTTATGCCCTGTTTGCCCGGGCGGCTTTATACGCCGGATAAAAAAATCCAGCTCGCACCGGAGCAGATGGTGGATGATCTCAATCGGCTGGAAGAAAAATTCTTTGCAGCTTCAAATATTAAATCAGATGTTAAACCAGACAGTAAAGACAACAACTATGATATGCTGCTCATCGGCAGAAGGCAGCTTAAAGCAATGAACTGGTGGACGCACAATTATCCCTGTCTCATGAAGGGCAAACTTGCCTGCACGGCATGGATGAATCCCGAAGACGCGCGAAAACGGGGTATCCATGAAAGCGATATTATTATAGTAAGTTCCCTAAACGGACAGATCAAACTCCCGGTTGAGCTAACGCGAAATATCATGCCCGGAGTTATCAGCATTCCACATGGATGGGGGCATGATCGCCCGCAAACCCGGTTGTCGGTGGCACGGCAAAAACCCGGCGTCTGTTTAAACGATATTACAAGCCATGAATCGGTTGATAAAATCTGCGGCATGGCCGCGCTTAACGGCGTCAGGGTAAAGGTCAGCCCTGATCATGATCATATCCCTAAGAGTGATGCCGCGTTTTCATAAAAAACAAGCTGTTCAAGGGATTTGTCGCCCTGACAGGCTTTTTTCACCCTTTTTACCGCAGGTATTCTCTCGCCGTATGGCCAGTCCGACGCGTACATCACCCGTTCAGGTCCGAACACATCCATAAGTTTTTTTATGTGTCCGGGAGACTGGACGGATACATCCACCATTACATTTTTGAAACCGCTTAAAAGCTCCATCACATCCTTATATTGGAAAAGTCCGGCGTGGCCCGCGATAAAGGTGACTTTGGGGAAATTGGCAACAAGATTCCGGGCATACTCGATTTGTCCCAGAACGGCGTTTTCCTTTTTCTCCTGTTCCTCGCCGAGATAATAGGACGAAACACCGCAATGAAACAGCACAGGGAGCCGGAAAGGCGCGAACGCCTCCATTGCCTCAAATGTTTTTTGATCATCCAGGGGGGCGCGCTGAATGATCGGGTGCAGCTTCATGCCCTTTGCCCCATTGGCAACATCTGCTTCCAGCGCGGCGGTCATATCATAATCTTTTGTATAGTCGATCCCGGTAAACGGTATGATTCCATCGTCTTTCCTGGCGGCTTTTTCAAGGTCATCAAAGGTCAGGTACGGCGGGATTGGCATGCAGGCGCTTTTGGTAATACCTGCTTCATCCATGGATTGACGCATATTTTCAAGGGTGGCTGTCGCGTTTCTGGCCCGTGACGCCCGGGTTACAAGTGTGTAGGTTTTTTTGTACAGCCATTTGTCTATTGCATCGGAAGCGCCCGTGTGTGAAAGAGTTTCTGAAAGAGAAATAATATCAAAAAAAATTTTTTTTCGGACATTTTTCTGATCAATTAATCTCCCGCCATTCGGGTACAGAATATCGCCAAGATGGGTATGGATATCTATAATCATATCTCAGTCCTTTCGAT